>CAJPTO010000009.1 GCA_905373605.1 uncultured Prevotella sp. | reverse complement strand
GCTGAATACTTGCACAAGAAGCTAAATAGGCCCATGCGCGTGTGTGGTATGGTGAAGAATGTGGGCGAACCGGGCGGTGGTCCGTTCCTAACGTACAACGAAGACGGCACCGTAAGCCTGCAAATTCTCGAAAGTAGCCAGATAGACAGTAACAACGCCGAATACGTCAAAGCCTTCAAAGAAGGAACGCACTTCAATCCCGTTGACCTTGTTTGCGGCATACGCGACTATCGCGGCAACGCTTTCCACCTGCCCGACTTCGTTGATCACAACACAGGTTTCATCAGTTCGAAAAGCAAGAACGGCAAACAGCTTAAGGCATTAGAACTTCCCGGCCTGTGGAATGGTGCGATGAGCGACTGGAACACGGTGTTTGTGGAAGTGCCATTGTCTACATTCAACCCCGTGAAGACGGTTAACGACTTGCTTAGGCCTGAACATCAGTAAGGGTCATTGCCAATAACAGCAGCTTGTAACACATAGGGCTGGTTCTTAAAACACCAAGGTGGATTTTAAGAACCAGCCCTTAGTGCTAATGGCTTATTCGTTATCTGATGTTGCATCTCTTCAGGATAATAAACATAAAATATGCCCTACGCTTGGTTTGTGCGTGTGTCAAGGGGCGACTTGTTTCTAGCCCCATTGTTTATGACATTCTGTAACCCTTATGTATAAGTGCGATGGGGTGTTGCCATGTTGCCATGATGCTTTCATCTCCTTTTTGTTGTCGTATCAATGGGCCTCCAATCCGCGATGTCCTGTTCAATATCTACCATGTTCATTCCTTCTCCGATTTTTTTTCATGGAAATGTTGCATTTCAAGTTTTATTGTGTCTTTGTCCAATACCTCGCACATATAGGTGTGTTTTTCTTGGTTTCGCATCGCAAAGATGATGAGCCCGTTACAGCTTAAAGGGATTTAAAAAGTCAAACGGACCTCATCGTAAACGAATGTTGTTCAGCTAAAAGTTAAAAATACAGCAAAGTCAATTTTCTGTACCAGCCGTATGCGATTTGCAGATATGAATAATAATGCTTAACTTTGCCGTAAATTAACAACAAAAAACGACGAAATGGAGTTGGGGCAGCGCTTTGACTCCATTAATTGAAAATGAAAGAACGTCATGGCAGGCTATTTGAACACTGACAACAAGAAGGTAACGGCAAACAAGTTTGTGGCGATGAAACGTCAAGGCGAAAAGATTTCGATGCTCACGGCCTACGACTTCACCACGGCAACCATTATCGATGGGGCAGGGGTAGACGGCATTTTGGTGGGCGACTCGGCTTCTAACGTGATGGCTGGCAATGCAGACACCTTGCCCATCACCCTCGATGAGATGATTTATCACGCCCGAAGCGTGGCTCGTGCTGTGCGTCGCGCCCTAGTGGTTTGCGACATGCCATTTGGCAGCTATCAGGTTTCTAAGGAGGCTGCTGTTGCCAATGCCGTGCGCGTGATGAAAGAAACGGGTGTAGACGCCTTGAAACTGGAAGGCGGAAAAGAAATTGCCGATACCATCAAAACGCTGGTAGAAATTGGCATTCCTGTGATTGGACACCTGGGACTTACACCCCAAAGCGTGCATAAGTTTGGCGGATATGGCGTTCGTGCCCAAGAAGCAGCCGAGGCCGAGAAGCTGCTTGCCGATGCCAAAGCCCTTGAAGAGGCCGGGTGCTTTGCCATAACCTTGGAGAAAGTGCCTGCCGCATTGGCTGCCGAAGTGACGAAAAGTGTGGCATGTGCCACCATTGGCATTGGTGCAGGCAATGCAACAGATGGACAAATACTTGTGTATGCCGACATGCTTGGCCTTACACAGGGCTTCAAGCCCAAGTTTCTCAGGCAGTACGCCAACTTAGGGCAGGTGATGGGCGATGCCGTGCAAACGTACATCAGCGACGTTAAGGCAGCTACATTCCCCAATGCCGACGAGTCTTATTGATGCTTGTGGGGCTAAGCGTGGTTCTTAGTGCCATTCTTACGTCCTGCAAAGCAGCTTTACTTCATCATTGTCTTTCAAACAACACAGCTATGGATACCCAGAACACCCCCGTACACATCCGGCTTTGGCATGCCGACTTTTGGATTTTGGCCATTGCCAACCTGCTTATAACCATGTCGGTTTATATGCTCGTACCAGTTTTGCCCGTTTGGATGCTGGGAACTGCAAGCCTAACGCCTCATGAGGTGGGCGTCGTCATGGGCGTTTATGCCATCGGCTTGTTCCTCTTGGGCGGTTTTTGCAATTGGCTTGTACAGCGTTATCGCCGCAATAGGGTTTGCCTATGGGCCATGATGGGCGTGTGCGTAGCATTATTGGGCTGCTGGTTTGTTAGTGACGAGGTGCAACAGTCGTGGCTGCAATATCGCCTGTTGCTGTTTTTCCGCATCTTGTTGGGTGCTTCTTTCGGGTTGGTTCAGATGGTGTTGTCAAGCACGTTGATAATAGATAAGAGCGAATCTTTCCAACGCACCGAGGCCAATCATGCCTCTGCGTGGTTCGGACGCTTTGCCTTGTCGCTCGGCCCGATGCTTGGCATCGTGTGTGCCCGCACCACTTTCAATCCCTTTTTGGGCAGTGCTGCCTTGGCCTTGGCGGCATTCGTGTTGTTGGCAATGGTGCGTTTCCCTTTCCGCACGCCCGACGACGGTGTGAAGAAGCTAAGCGGCGACCGTTTTTTCTTGCCCGAGGCCAAGTGGCTTTTCTGCAATCTCTTCCTCATTTGCTTGTCGGTGGGCCTGCTCGTTTCCACCCAATACACCGCCATGTTCTACGCCATGTTGATGGTAGGCTTTTGCGTAGCCTTGCTGGCAGAGCGTTTTGCCTTTGTAGATGCCGACCTAAAGAGCCAAGTGGTGGCTGGTTCCATCCTCATTGCTGCGGCCTTGATGATGGTGTTGACACGCAAGCAAATGGTTGTAACCTACATCTCGCCCGTGTTTGTGGGTCTAGGCGTGGGGCTAATCGGCTCGCGTTTCTTGCTTTTCTTCATCAAGCTGAGCAAACATTGCCAACGAGGAACAGCCGTTAGCACCTATATGTTGGCATGGGAAAGCGGCATCGCGGCCGGACTTTTTGCTGGATATTTCTTCTTTGCCGAGCAAACCAAGCTTGCGCTTTCGGCTTCATTGGCTTGCATTCTCTTGTCTTTCGGCCTCTATGTGTTTTTCACGCATCAGTGGTACATCAAGAAAAAAAACAGATAGACATTCATTTTTGTCGCTACAAACGTCTTGTACTCGCGCTACAAGCATCTTGTATTCTTGCTACAAGCATCTTGTACTCTCGCTACAAGCATCTTGTACTCAAGTTACCAGCGTCTGGTAGGGCAATCATCCGTGTGCATTGTGCGTTTAGCATGGCGGTTTGCTGTTCTTTCCTCAACGAATTTTTATCGTGTTAGCTTTCGTTGGATAACTTTTCCAAGCAAGGGTAATTTTTGGCTTCGCTTGTTGAACACTCGGCGCAGGTCGTTTAGGTCGTTGAACAGTGAAGCCGCAATGGATTGGAATGCATTGGGCTGCCTTAACGACTTGTCGGCATCGGGATTTACAATAACGCTGATGCCTTTTTCCATGAGTTTCACGATGATGTCTTTCCCCGCTTCCACAGGGTCGCCGTCAAAGTGTATCACACCCTCATTCTTTCTGTGTATTTTGAGTTCCTTACACCTGAAAGTTTTTATTTTCGAGTTTTTGTCGAGCGTTTTGTTAAACATGTCTATGCTTATTTGTGGTGCATCGAGCAAATCGAAAGGTTCCATGATAATCACATCGAGTAGTCCGTCGCTCATCGAAGCTTGCGGTGCAATGTAGGCATTGTTGCCATATTGCGATGCGTTTGCACACGAAATGAGGAAAGCCTTATAGCGGTGAACGCCCGTTTCGTCTTCTATTTCGTAGGTTTCGGGCTGGTATTTCAGTCCTTCGCGCAAGATGTTTTCGGCATAAGTGATGGGGCCGCGCTTTCCCGACTGGGCAAACTTCATGCTCACAAAGGCATCAAATCCCATGCCGCAAGTGCAGAAGAAAGGGTGTTCGTTAATCATGCCGTAGTCTAACCGGTGAATTTCGCACCTGTTGATTATCTGCAAGCATTTTTTTACGTTCATGGGGAGCATCAAGTGTCGCGCCAATCCGTTGCCAGATCCACATGGAATGATGCCCAGTGCCGTGTTGCTTCCTATGATGGCGCGTGCCACTTCGTTGATGGTGCCATCACCACCAACGGCCACAACTACGTCTACCCCTTGCTCTTTGGCTTCACTTGCAATGTGACAGGCGTGCCCTGCATACTCGGTGGCACGTATCTCGCAGTCGAAAAGTTCCATGTCAAGATGCTTTTCTATTGCTTCGGGAATGCCTTTCTTGCTGGTAGCACCCGATATGGGGTTCATGATGAACACAATTTTCTTTTTCATTCTTTACTCGTCCTTCGAAAAGTGGTTTTTATAGCCACGACATTGCCCGGGCAATCTTGGCATAACATATCTTTGGCAGCGTGAACACTCGTTTCGTTTAAGGTTCACGGCAATTGGTATCTGTCTAAATCAAGGCATGAGTGTGCCTTTCTGCAAAGTTAATAAAAATCATTTGATAAAAGAAAACCGCAAGCTAAAATCGCCTTAAAGCCTGATTTCTTTGAAAAGATAGGCGTTTTGATGTATTTTTTCGTACCTTTGCACTCTGATTAAACAAAAAAAGTTCTTTTACCTATTTTAAAATGGGACAATTACAAGAAAGATACAAGGCGTATCGTGAACCGCAAAAATTCATGCAAACGGGTGTTTATCCCTATTTTCGCGAGATAACAAGCAAGCAGGGAACCGAAGTGGAGATGGATGGACATCATGTCTTGATGTTTGGCTCGAACGCATATACCGGATTAACGGGAGACGAAAGGGTGATTAAGGCCGCCAAAGACGCGCTAGACAAGTATGGCTCGGGCTGTGCCGGAAGCCGTTTCCTTAACGGAACACTTGACTTGCACGTGGAACTGGAAAAGGAGTTGGCCAAGTTTGTTCATAAAGACGAAACGCTTTGCTTCTCTACTGGATTCTCTGTTAACCAAGGTGTGTTGGCTATGGTGGTTGGAAGAGGCGATTACATCATCTGCGACGACCGCGACCACG
The DNA here is from genome assembly GCA_905373605.1 of uncultured Prevotella sp. Classification (GTDB taxonomy): domain Bacteria; phylum Bacteroidota; class Bacteroidia; order Bacteroidales; family Bacteroidaceae; genus Prevotella. The sequence continues at coordinate 23,566 of CAJPTO010000009.1, read as the reverse complement.
CCAGCATTGTTGATGGAAGACGATTGTCGTTTGCCAAACAATTGCACTACAAACACAACGACATGGAAGACTTGGAGAACATTCTCAAGACCCTTCCTCACGATGCAGTGAAGCTAATTGTGGTTGATGGTGTGTTCTCTATGGAGGGCGACCTGGCCAAGTTGCCAGAGATTGTGGCCCTGAAGCATAAGTACAACTGCTCCATCATGGTGGATGAGGCACACGGCCTTGGCGTTTTCGGCAAACAAGGACGCGGCGTTTGCGACCATTTCGGCCTTACCGATGAGGTGGATCTCATCATGGGGACATTCTCGAAGAGCCTTGCTTCCATCGGTGGATTTATCGCAGCCGATGCCGATACCATCAATTTCCTGCGCCACACGTGCCGTCCGTACATCTTCAGCGCGTCTAACACGCCTGCTGCTACGGCTGCCGCATTGGAGGCTTTGCACATCATTCAACAAGAACCCGAACGGATTGAGCAGCTTTGGAACGTAACCCACTATGCACTTCGCCGTTTCAGGGAAGAAGGATTTGAGATTGGCGAGACCGAAAGCCCCATCATCCCACTATATGTTCACGATGTGGAGAAGACTTTCCTTGTTACCAAGCTGGCTTTCGAGGCGGGTGTCTTCATCAATCCCGTTATCCCACCCGCTTGTGCTCCACAAGACACGCTGGTGCGTTTGGCTTTGATGGCTACACACACAGAAGAGCAAGTGGAACGTGGCGTACAAATCTTGAAAAAGATATTTGTTGACTTGGGTATCATAAAAAGTTAAAAGAATATTTGCATTAATCGGCAAATAGTAGTACCTTTGCAACCGCAAAACAAGAAAGGTTTTGCGTTTCGGGGTGTAGCGCAGCCCGGTAGCGCTCCTGGTTTGGGACCAGGTGGTCGCAGGTTCGAATCCTGTCGCCCCGACAAAAACGGCCAATCAACTTTCTATTGATTGGCCGTTTTTGTGCATTGTAATGTTCTTTGTGTTGTCTAAGCGTTGATGTAGCTGTCTTTGAACCCTAGAAAATACAGCACGCCGTCTAGTCCGATGGTGTTGATGGATTGTTGTGCGTTGGCCACAACACGTGGCTTGGCGTGGAAAGCGATGCCAAGGCCAGCTTCCGAAATCATGGGAAGGTCGTTAGCACCGTCTCCAACGGCGATTGTTTGAGCAAGATTTACCTTTTCCACTTGCGCAATCAGTTTCAGCAGCTCTGCCTTTCTGTGTCCGTCAACAATTTCTCCCACGTAGTTTCCTGTGAGTTTGCGGTTTTCGTCCACTTCCAATTCGTTGGCATACACATAGTCGATGCCGTATTTGCGCTGCAAAAATTCTCCAAAATAGGTAAATCCACCGCTTAATATGGCAATTTTATAGCCGTAACGCTTCAGTACAGACATCAATCTGTCAACGCCTTCTGTGATGGGCATGTGCTCGGCAATGTCTTTCATCACCTCAGCATCAAGGCCTTTGAGCAGAGCAACGCGTTTTCTGAAACTCTCCTTAAAGTCTATTTCGCCCCTCATTGCACTCTCTGTGATGGCTTTCACTTGGTCGCCCACGCCAGCTCGCATAGCCAATTCATCGATGCACTCGGTTTGAATGAGCGTAGAGTCCATGTCGAAGCAGATTAATCGGCGCATGCGGCGATACATATCGTCTTTTTGGAACGAGAAGTCGATGCCCATTTCGGCTGAAAGCGTCATCAATTGGTTCTGCATGGCCGAGCGGTCTTGTGGAGTTCCTCGCAACGAGAACTCGATGCAGGCGCGAACATTCTTGTCGGGATGCATGATGCTGATGCGTCCCGTTAGTCGGAGTATGGAGTCGATGTTGAGTCCTTGTGATGAAATCACCTTTGTGGCAGCCTCAATCTGCTTTGCCGATAGGCTACGGCCAATAAGTGTGAGGATGTAACGGTTCTTGCCTTGTTTTTGTACCCAGTCTTCGTACTGCTCATCTCCGATGGGTTCGAAGCCGATATGCACATTCAGCTCGGTTGCCTTGAAGAGAAGCTCTTTCATCACCTGTCCCGAGTGGTTGTCGTCTATGCGAATGAGGATGCCCAACGAGAGTGAACTGTGTATGTCTGCCTGGCCGATGTCTAATATCTGCGCGTCGTGACGTGCAAGAATTTTCATAACAGAGGCGGTAAGTCCCGGTCGGTCTTGCCCTGTGATGCGGATTAGGATTTGTTCTTCCTTGTTCTTTTTCGTATTCATAAGCCTTAGTCTCTTAGATAGTCTTTCGAAATCATGTCGTAATAAAGTGCCTCAAGTTCGCCAAGGGTGAGTTCTTGCAGTGCGTGTTCTATCTTGCGCACCAGTTCTTCGCGGCGAAATTCGTCGGATGTGTTGCCGAAAGTGGTGAAAGTCTTTGCCATGTGTAACTATTTTACATGGACAAAGATACGCATAAATAACGAAACGCGCACAATTGCAACACACGTTTTGCATGAAGTGAAAAAAAAGAAGTGGACCCGAGCCTTGCTCGAATCCACTTCTCATTGTCATTCTGCCCTGAAAGCGTAAGCCTTGCCGGTGTATTATTATTATTATTCCCACTCGATGGTCGAAGGCGGTTTTGAGGATATGTCGTAGCACACGCGGTTAACGCCTTTCACCTTATTGATGATTTCGTTAGACACTTTGGCCATGAAATCGTAGGGAAGATGTGCCCAATCGGCCGTCATGGCATCGGTACTTGTCACTGCACGCAGGGCCACTGGATGCTCATAGGTGCGCTCATCGCCCATAACGCCCACACTTCTAACCGACGAGAGCAAGATGGTTCCAGCTTGCCATATCTTGTTGTACAGCTCTTGGCCGTCTTCGCAAATGTAGTTGTGCATGTTTTCAATGTAAATGTCATCGGCTTCTTGCAGAATGCGCACTTTTTCGCGTGTAATGTCGCCCAAGATGCGCACGGCAAGTCCTGGTCCTGGGAAAGGATGCCGCTTAATGAGTCTTTGTGGCATTCCCATTTCTAAACCAACGCGCCTCACTTCATCTTTAAACAGCCATTTCAGCGGCTCGCAAAGCTGCAAATGCATCTCTTTAGGCAGTCCGCCCACGTTGTGGTGGCTCTTAATAACCATTCCTGTGATGCTTAAGCTTTCAATGCGGTCGGGATAAATGGTGCCTTGGGCCAACCATTTGGCATCCGTAATCTTCTTTGCTTCGGCATTGAACACCTCGACAAAGTCGCGTCCGATAATCTTTCTTTTCTCTTCGGGGTCGCTAACGCCCGCTAAGTCGGCGAAAAACTTCTCGCTTGCGTCCACTCCAATCACGTTAAGTCCCAGTCCTTGGTAGGCTTCCATAACCTTTTGGAACTCATTTTTGCGCAACATGCCGTGGTCTACAAAGATGCAAGTGAGGTTTCTACCGATGGCACGGTTAAGCAATGCAGCACAAACACTGGAGTCTACACCTCCGCTAAGCCCAAGAATAACGCGGTCGTTGCCCAATTCGGCTTTCAGTTCGTTGACTGTACTCTCCACAAACGATGCGGCACTCCACTGCTGTTTGCTGCCGCAGATGTCAACGACAAAGTTCTTTAGCAGCGTTTTCCCTTGTGAGGTATGGAACACTTCGGGGTGAAACTGAACTGCCCAAACGGGATTTTGCTCGCTAGCGTATGCGGCATACTTCACATCATTGGTCGAAGCGATGCGGCGATAGCCCTCGGGTAGGGCGGTAATGGTGTCGCCGTGGCTCATCCACACCTGCGAGTTAGGTTCGAAACCTGCAAACAAAGGGTTGTCAAGACAAATATCTTGCAGGTGCGCGCGTCCGTATTCGCGTGTCCCAGTTGGTTCCACCTTACCTCCATTGGCTTGCGAAATGAACTGTGCGCCATAGCAAATGCCCAGCACAGGATACTTTCCAATGAAGTCGTTGAGTTCTACTTTGAACGCTTCTTTGTCGTGAACGGAGTAGGGTGAGCCGCTAAGGATAACGCCAATGACGGAAGGGTCGTCTTTTGGAAACTTGTTATACGGCAAGATTTCGCAGAAAGTGTCGAGTTCGCGCACGCGGCGTCCAATCAGTTGCGTGGTTTGCGACCCAAAATCCAAGATGATGATTTTTTGTTGCATGTTGTGGTTGAGTATGAAATGAGTTCCTCGTTCGCTTCCAAGCCTAGCAAGCGCGACGAAGACCCTTAGTGATTATTGCGCATTAAATGTTTTAGGATGTCTGCATCGCTGATGATGTCGCCATTTGCGTGGGGTTTAGGCAGGCGTTCGAGCGTGTCTAGCTTACCCACATCGAGCAGTTGCAACCCCTTTTGTTCGTATCCGCTGATGTCGTTTCGGGCACATTGGTCCAGGTAGAAGTCGATGATGCTGAACCTGTCGGGGTAGCTATCCATGCTGGCCAACAGCCTTGGCGAGAACGAATGTATGCCGGCGAAAGCCAGTTTCTTGCATGTTTGCGGTTGAAGATGGGGGTAAGGCGAGCGCACTTCTCCCGTTTCCACGTTTGTCCAGCCCACAAGCTGCATTTCATCGTCAAATAGGAGGTAGCGTTTTGTCTGGCGTTGACTCACAAGAAGCAAAGCATCGGCTTGCCCTTGATGGGCATAAAAGGCTTGCAAGTCTACGTTGCTGATGATGTCAACGTTGTGAATAAGGATGTTGTCTGTGGACAAAAACAAGCATCCAGCCTTTTTCAGTCCACCGCCCGTTTCGAGTAATCCTTGCGATTCATCGCTAATGGCAATCTCCATGCCGAAGTTTTCGTGTGCTTGAAGATAGTCTATGATGTCTTTTGCAAAGTGATGAACATTTATCACCACACGTCTTGCACCGCAAGCCCTTAGCCTTTCGATGGTTCGTTGCAGCAAAGTTTGGCCGCCAACCTCAACCAAAGCCTTAGGTATGCTGTCGGTAAGCGGTTTTAGTCTTGTTCCCAAGCCTGCCGCAAAAATCATTGCTTGCATCATTCTTGTGCCTTTTCTGTTTTATTATTTTGCAAAATTAGCGATATTTTTTCAGTCGGCAAAGGGTTTGCCGTGCCTTTTAGTGACGATGTAACGGGTTGTCTGGCTACCTTTTAGCTGGCAGCACCGAACTGATGTCTTGCTCGCGGTGCACCACTTTCACCTCAACCCCGAACTTTTTGTGCAGGTGTTCGGCCAGGTGTTGGGCCGAATACACGCTGCGATGCTGGCCGCCCGTGCAGCCAAAGCAAAACATCAAGCTGGTAAACCCACGCTGTATGTATCGTCTAACGTGGTGGTCGGCCAAGGCATACACGCCATCAAGGAAGTTAAGTATCTCGCCATCGTCTTCCAAGAAGCGGATAACAGGCTCGTCAAGTCCCGTTAATTGCTTGTATGGTTCGTAACGTCCGGGGTTGTGGGTAGAGCGACAATCGAAGACATATCCGCCGCCATTGCCCGAGGAGTCTTCGGGAATGCCCTTGCGATAAGAGAAACTATAGACCGTAACCACCAGCGGCCCTTTGCCATCGTATTTAGAAAACGTTGCGGGACCATCTTGTGGATGCGCCTTATATACGGTGTGCGGCGTGGTCTTAAAGCCATCGGCGCGGCTCAAGGCAGGCTCTTCTATGTGGGCAAACTGCGGCAACTCGGTGAGTCGTCTCAGCATGTCCATCATGTAAGGGTAGGGGAAAAACTTCTTGAGTTTCAGCAATTCGCGCAAGTTGTCTATGGCGGGAGGGATGCTGTTGATGAAATGTTTCTTGTGTTCGAAGTAGCCGCGGAAGCCGTATGCGCCTAAAACTTGCATTGTCCTGAACAGCACGAAGAGGCTCAGCCGCTCCACAAAATGCCTTACCGATGGCACTTCGGTGTAGTTTTTCAGTGAGTTGTAGTACTCGTAAACCAGTTCGCGCCGCAGCTTAAAGGGATATTTGGCTGCAGCCTGCCAAAGAAAGGAGGCCAAGTCGTAATAGAAAGGTCCTTTTCGGCCGCCTTGATAGTCGATGAAATATGGCTTGCCGTTTGCATCAAGCATCACGTTGCGTGCCTGGAAGTCGCGATAAAGAAAGCTTTCGCTTTTCTCCGAGGTTAGGTCTTTGGCGAAAAGTCGGAAGTTGGCCTCAAGTTTAAGCTCGTGAAATTCCAGCTCTGTGGCTTTAAGGAAGCAGTATTTGAAATAGTTGAGGTCGAAAAGCACGCTGTCAACGTCAAACTCTGGCTGCGGATAACATACCTGCCAATCCAGTCCGCGCGCCCCTCTAATCTGTATGTTGGGCAGTTCGCGTATCACGTTCGAGAGCAATTGCTTCTCGTGCATGTTGTATCTTCCTCCCGATTCGCGCCCCCCTCTGAGCACATCGAAGAGCGAAGTGGAGCCCAAGTCGGTTTGCAGGTATCGCAATTCGTCTTCGTCAACGGCCAAGATATGAGGCACGGGCAGTCTTTTTTCGGTGAAATGTTGGGTAAGGTAAATAAAGGTGTGGTTTTCGTCCCTACTGTTTCCCACCACGCCAATAACGCTTTCCCCTTCGTTGTCAGTGAGTCGGTAATATTTTCTGTTGCTTCCAGCCTCGGGCAATAGTGCCACCAAAGCCGGTTCTGCGCCTTTCCAGCGTTTGTATAGTTCAGCTAACTTTTCCATTTCGTGCGTCTTCGTTTGCTAATCCCTTTGTTCGTGTTCTTCCTTTTGTTTGCTTTTGCGGTTGTTTTCCTCGTATCTCACCAACAAATTGTCGGCTACGAAGAGCAGCAAGAAAATGCCGGCAGACATCAGAAACGACTTGGTGATGTACACCAAGCCAGCCGATACCACGACAAACACAAGAAGGCGTTTCCAGTTAATCCTTATTTTCATGAACACAAAGGTAACAAAAAGTTGCCGTCCAAGTACCAAAAGCTGCGAAAAAAATATATGTGGAATAAAAAAAATCGGATGTCTCCCGACAACCGATTTCCAAAACAAACTACTTAAAAACTAATCTACTAAAACAAATCAAAAAAATATCTTTGAATGGATTTCTCCATTGTATCATCTTCTTTTCACTTGCAAATTTAGGCAACAATTGGCAAACTACAAAGGAAATACCATTAAAAAATCACATCAATGTGCAAAGAAAAGCTAAAAAGGCGTTTATCCGAAGATAAACGCCTTTCAAACTAGTAAATTTAGCGTATTTTTATGCCGTTTTATAACAATCTTACATCATGCCTCCCATGCCAGGATTGCCCATGGGCATTGCGGGAGTTTCTGATGGCTTGTCAACAATAAGGCATTCGGTGGTTAAGAACATTCCGGCAATTGATGCGGCGTTCTCCAGTGCCACGCGCGCAACTTTAGCGGGATCGATAATGCCTGCCTTGCGCATGTCTTCAAAAGCATCGGTGCGAGCGTTGTAGCCAAAGTCGCCTTTGCCTTCACGAACCTTCTGAACCACTACTGCGCCTTCGCCGCCAGCGTTGATGACAATTTGTCGGAGCGGCTCTTCGATGGCGCGTTCCACAATGTTGATGCCTGTTTGCTCGTCGGCGTTGTCGCCTTTCAAGCCTTTGAGTGCATCAAGCGCGCGAATATAGGTTGTGCTACCGCCAGCAACCACACCTTCTTCCAGTGCAGCGCGCGTTGCACACAGCGCGTCGTCAACGCGGTCTTTCTTTTCTTTCATCTCCACCTCGCTGTTGGCACCCACATACAGCACTGCAACGCCGCCAGATAGCTTGGCCAAGCGTTCTTGCAGTTTCTCTTTGTCGTACGAACTGGTGGTGTTGGCAATCTCGTTCTTTATCTGGGCCACGCGGTCGGCGATGTTTTGCTTGTCACCAGCACCGTTAACAATGGTGGTGTTATCCTTCGAAACAACCACTTTGTCGCAAGTACCCATCATTTCGAGTGTGGCTTGCTCCAGTTTGAGGCCTTTTTCTTCGCTGATTACCAATCCGCCCGTCAGCACGGCGATGTCTTCGAGCATGGCTTTGCGGCGGTCGCCGAAGCCAGGAGCTTTAACAGCGCAGATTTTCAGTCCGCCGCGCAGACGGTTAACCACAAGTGTGGTGAGTGCTTCCGAGTCAACGTCTTCGGCAATAACGAGCAATGGGCGTCCGCTTTCGGCAGCAGGCTGCAAGATAGGCAAGAAATCCTTGAGGTTGCTAATCTTCTTGTCGTAGATAAGGATGTATGGATTTTCCATTACGGCCTCCATCTTGTCGGTGTCCGTAACGAAGTAACCCGAAAGATAACCCCTGTCAAACTGCATACCCTCAACGATACCGATGCTCGTTTCGCGGCTCTTGCTCTCTTCGATAGTGATAACGCCGTCTTTGCTAACCTTGCGCATGGCGTCTGCCAGCAGCTTACCTATTTCGGGATCATTGTTGGCGCTTACTGCGGCCACTTGTTCAATCTTGTCGTAATTGTCGTCCACCTGTTCTGCTGTTTCGCGGATGTAGTCCACCACAACATTCACTGCTTTGTCAATACCGCGCTTCAGGTCCATAGGGTTTGCACCTGCCGTTACGTTCTTCAGGCCCTCGTTAACGATGGCTTGTGCAAGAATGGTGGCAGTGGTTGTGCCATCTCCAGCATCGTCACCTGTTTTCGAGGCAACGCTCTTTACGAGTTGCGCACCAGTGTTCTCGAAGTGGTCTTCAAGTTCCACTTCCTTTGCAACGGTAACACCGTCTTTAGTGATTTGTGGTGCACCGAATTTCTTTTCAATCACCACGTTGCGTCCTTTCGGTCCAAGTGTAACCTTAACGGCGTTAGCCAGTTTGTCTACACCATTCTTAAGCAGGTCGCGTGCTTCTATGTCGAATTTAATTTCTTTTGCCATTTTATTTTTGTTGTTGTGTTGTTATTTCTTGATAAGGAGTAAATGCTCGCCCCCTCGTTTATATGTAGTCATATAATAAGGTGTATTAAGCCACCCATGACATTTGGGCAAGCGAAAGGCCAATTTATTTCACGATGGCCAGCACGTCGCTTTGGCGCATCATCAAATATTTTTTGCCTTCGTATTCCAGTTCTGTACCAGCATACTTGCCATAAAGCACGTTGTCGCCCTCTTTAAGAATCATCTTTTCATCTTTTGTTCCTTCTCCAACGGCAACGATAGTACCGTTCAGGGGTTTTTCTTTAGCCGTGTCGGGGATGATGATGCCGCCCACTTTCTCTTCAGCTGGGGCAGGTAAAACAAGCACTCTGTCTGCTAATGGTTGAATGTTCATTGTATTTGAGTTTTAAATTAAATATCTTTTTGCGAACGCTTCATGTCAAGTGTTCGTTGTTTGTTATACGAAAAACGTGCCAAACCCGCATGGCTTGACATCTTGTCACGTCTGTTGTGACACTTTTTCATGTCTTGGCATTGTGGCATGCCGTTGTTAGAACGGGTGCTTTTACTGCCGAATGAAGTAAATGGACGACAGAAGGTGCAATGCGTGTTTGTTTTTTTCGGCTGAAAACATTCTTTTGGTGCGCATTCGTATGCAGGCTGCTTTCCTAAACACATCATATAGCTTTGCTAGGGACATCGAATGGCGCGGCTACGTGCATCGATTAGCTTCGCTATAGACAGAAAGAATGGGCATTATAGCTTCTTTTGTCAGCGATCATGTACCATATTTGTCAGTACAATGCCGCTTGTAGTGCGGCTACCAGGCTCTTGTAGTGGGGCTACAAGGCTCTTGTAGTGATGCTACCAGGCTCTTGTAGCGTGGCTACAAGGCAGCTTGTAGTGAACCATCGCCCAGTGTTAGCTGCACAGAAAGGTAGAAATGCGCTGTCGTTCAACAGCTTCAATCTTCCTAGAGCAAATTATCTTTGACGATGAAAATGCATCGAATGGCTTTGTAAAGCGCATTGGAAAGCAATGCTAAATGCAATAAGAAAGCCTTCTGCAAAATGTTTTATGGAAGGGCATTCATGAATAATCAGGAGGATATAACATGCAAATTGCCCACTGACTTAAAGAAAAGTCGGTGGGCAAAAAGTTAAAATTTAAACCGTTGCAAGGTCCACAAACTTTCCTCGAGCCTTGCGTTCTTCAATCATTCGTTTGAGTTTGCGTTGCCTGTTTGGCGCAATCCATTTTCTTGCGAAGATGTTGGGGATGGCTACGCCTATTGCAATGCACAGCACAATGAGCGAAGCACGTATGCCATTGGTCATGGCAGCGGTGAGTTCGCCAACAACGCCATGCATGTCTAGCAGTGCAAAGAGACACCGATACATCAAAACGCCTGGTATCATCGGGATTACCGTGGGGATGGATAGGCACTGGTGGGGCTGATGTACCCAATGCACCACCTTGATGTAAATGATGCTAACCAGCGATGCACCCACCAACGAACCGAGCACAGGACCTAGGTCGAGGCCGATATTGCCGTTGCTTGCGCCCAAGCTGACAAGGTTTCGGGTGCAAATGGCTACTATTCCGCCTAGTGCCAACACCCAAAGACGCTTGGGTGGGAAGTTATAAATGGTGGCAAAGCCCATAGCAGAGATGGCTGCCGCTAAGGCATACTCCCAATAATCGTGTTTGGGCGTCATGCTAAGGTCTTTCACAAAGTTGTCTATTCCACACACGTGTATGGCCAAAACGATGCCGAAAGCCATAGCGGCAACGATGATAATGGTATTAATACCTCGGATAATGCCCACTTCGATGTTGTTGTCTAGCACATCGTTGACGAAGTTGATGATTGGTACGCCTGGCACAAGGAAGAGCGTACAGGCCATGAGCGGATGCCAAGGTGTGCCTGTTTGCAGGGTTTCAGCAAGCCATTGGGGCGACTCGGCCAACCATTGCGAGTTGGCAAACGTACCAAACAGCCAGGCTATGATGGTGGCAACGAATGCCCCAACGGCAATGTTGGCATAGCCGTTTGAGCCAATCTCGTTGAGCTTTGTGCGCAAACGGAATCCCAAGGCTGCCGCTATTGATGCGTAAAAGAAAGCCGTCCAGTCGCAACCGAACTGCACACAGAAGCCACCACAGGCAAAACCTGCGGCAATGGCCACCTGCCAAGGGGTGTAACTGCGTTTGCGGTGGGCAATGCGGTTGAGTTCTTCTTCGTAACGGTCCAGCGAATAGTCTTCCCGGATGGCACTCCACGAGAGCTTACTAATGTCTGAAATGGCGCGCATCTCTATGCCGTGCTTGTCGCAACGCTGGAACTTCGAAAACGAATGTGTGCCATCGCTGAAGTTAACCATCAGCATGTTGTAGGTGATGTGAATGTGCAAGTGTTCTTCGCTAAGACCCAGATAGGCTGCCGTTCGCAGCATGTTGCGCATGATGCGGCTAGTGTCTGCCGAACTTTCTACGAGAATTTTACCTGTGCGAAGCAATAAGTCTAGCTTTCTTCGCAATAGTTTCCTGGGCTCAACCTGTTGGTTTTCTTCAGTGTTCATTGTTTTTGTTAAACTATTTGTTTATTTTGTTATCTCCTGAAACGTTTGCAAAGTTAATAAAAACAAACCAAACATGTTTGCTTTTGTTTGGCTTATTTGAGTGGTTTCCTGAGTTTGCAAGCTTTTAGTGGCGCATGGAGGTAAAGGCTCACAAACTCAGAAACACACAGTTCAACAACTCACATCCCTTCTCTAGGCCTTTCCTATCTTAGCCTTTCGCCAGATGCAATTGGGTATCATGCGCCAAATGCGCACCATCAGGCGGTATCGCCAGTCGATAATTCGCACGCGCTTCTTGCGCTTTAGCGCACGCATGATGCGGTCGGCAACATAGTCTACTGTCATCAACATGGGGTAGCTGTCGCCCGTTAGGATGGGCGTGTCAACGAAACCAGGCCTAATGTCGGTGAAAATGATGGGCAATCCGCGCTTCACTGCCAATTGGTCTAAGGCCTGCATATAAGTGCTTTGGAACGCTTTAGATGCACTGTAGGATGTCACACTGCCAATGCCTTTGGTGCCAGCAACAGATGAAACCACGGCGATGTGGCCGCCGTTGTTCTGCGCCATGTGGTTAAAAACGGAGTCTACCATGCGCGCGAAGCCCATTACGTTGGTGGCTAGTGTGGCTTGCTCGATGTTTTCGTCGAGCAATGGGTTTTGCTTGCCGATGCCCGAGGCGTGAAAATAGAGGTCAACTCCGCCCAAGCCGTCGATGAGTTGTGCAAGAGGTGTTGTCGCTTCGCTGTCGGTGATGTCTATGCGCTGCGCAATGACCCTGTCGGGAGCGAGTTGCTTCAAGGTTTCTAGCTGTTCTAAGCGGCGTGCCGAAACGCCCACCATCCAGCCTTCTTCAATGAGGCGCTTGGCAATGGCATAGCCAATGCCCGAGGATGCGCCCATAACAATAGCCTTTTTCATTGTCTTTCGGTTTGAAGATTGTTGTTCCCAATCGGCTTTGGCCTTGTCTGTGCCAGGTTGATTGGATGAATTTGTGTTTAGAGAATTAAGCGAACACGCAGTCCTTAAGCCACTTATCCTTCGTGTAGAGGTCTAAGGCAGGGGTTCGCTAGCCGAGAGAGAGTCGATATACTCTAGTTGTAAAAAGTTGGTTGTTCGTTCGGTTATTCTAAACCGGTTGTCTATGCGTTCGCCAACGAGCCACAACAATGTGTCGTTGGCATCAACGAGAACCAACTGCCGTTGGCGTTCGAAGTATGAACGTTTCCTGTCAGTAAGGTAATCGCTTACCAACTTGGCACTTCTCATGCCAAAAGGAATGAAGCGATCGGCCGTTTTAAGGTGCCTAAGCGTAAGCGGGAAGGCAATTTTTTTCATGTCAAGGTGCACGCGGCGTGAGGTTTTGCTAGGCGAGAAACTATTGTCTTTCACACCTTTACTCACCCTAATGCGCACGTTTGAGTCGAAAACATAGAGGCCTTCTTCGGGGATGCGAAGCGTGCGAGCCAATTCTTTGGCTGGCATTGAAGGCTCTACCAACAACATTTGCCTGTCGACCACAAGCGTGTGCGTGCCCGATTGCCACAATTTACCCGTTTGCAGCTTTTGGCTTTGCGCAATCTGTTCAATCTGTGCAGACGTAAATCCGAGGGGATGTATGATGCTGAACAGCACATATTCGGGCGAAGGCGTTTGCTGGAGTTTGTCTATTGATATGCCCAACCGCCATGTTGGCGTTTCTTCTTTCAGCACAAGGACATCGTTTGCGTATCTTTCAAGAGCGTTGTCGAAAACCTTTTCTGCCTCGGAAAGCCGCTCTATTGTCTTCGCAATGTTGCTTGTCGACGCGCGGTTGATTTCTGTTAGCAACGGGATGAGCGAGAGCCTGATTTTGTTTCGCGTGAAGTCGGTGGCAAGGTTGGTGCTGTCGGTAACATATTCTTGCCCCAACGCATGCAGGTAATCCAGCAGTTGCTTGTGCGAAACGTTGAGCAATGGGCGCACCACATATCCGTTTCGCGGCTTCATTCCCGTTAAACCGTTCATGCCTGTACCCCTTAGCAGGTTGATGAGCATTGTTTCCACGTTGTCGTCTTTGTGGTGTGCCACGCAAACGCCCTGCATGTCGAGGTCGTTTCTCAACTTTTCGAAGTGGTTGTAGCGCAGTTCGCGTGCGGCCATCTCGATGCTAATCTTGTGCAAGGCGGCATATTCGGCCGTGTCGAAATGCACGGTGTGGAACGGCACGCCATGCTCTTGGCACAGGTTTTTGCAAAATGCCTCGTCGCGAAACGCCTCTTCGCCGCGCAACTTGAAATTGCAATGTACGGCTTCGATGTTGTATCCCAAGCGCAAGAGCATGCGCAAGAGCGCCACACTGTCGGCTCCGCCAGACAGGGCAACGAGGTATCGCCCACTGAAGCGCATTAAGTCGTGGTGGGAGATGTAGTCGCTAACCGCTTTTTCAATTCTCTTCATGCGTGTAATGGTGGGTGAAAGGGTGGGGCGTTCATTCCACGTACAACACAAGTCCCTTTAAATATTCGCCTTCGGGGTGGTAAATGTTGATGGGATGGTCGGCCGGTTGATGCAATTGGTGCAAGATGCGTACCTTCCTTCCTGCTTGTGCGGCTGCAGTGAACACGGCATTGCGGAACTGGTCTTTGGTAACCACTTGACTGCAGCTGAAGGTGAAGAGCAGACCGCCAGGCTTAATGCATTCGAACCCCTTGGCGTTGAGACGCGTATAGCCTTTAAGGGCATTGTGAAGTGCGCCGCGATGTTTGGCAAAAGCGGGCGGGTCCAGCACGATGAGGTCGTACTTGTTCTCGTTGGCGTTTAAGAATTTGAATGCATCTTCGCAGAAAGCCTCGTGCCGTTTGTCGTTGGGAAAGTTCAATTCCACGTTTTGGTTGGTCAGTTCGATGGCCTTTGCGCTGCTGTCTACCGAGTGAACGAGCTTGGCATTGCCGCGCATGGCATATACCGAAAAACCGCCTGTGTAGCAAAACATGTTGAGAACGCTCTTGCCATTGGCGTATTTTTCGAGCAAAGAACGATTGTCGCGCTGGTCGATAAAGAAGCCCGTCTTCTGCCCTTTGAGCCAGTCAACGTGAAAAAGTAGCCCATTTTCCATGCCTTTGTTGTCCTCACTGCCGCCGTAGATGAACTCGTTCTCTTGTCCCAGTTCGGCTTTGAAGGGGAGCGTTGTGTCGCTTTTGTAGTACACATTCTCAATACGCGTGCCCAAAGTGGCGACCAATGCTTGGCAAATCTCGTGTCGGGCGAGGTGCATCCCCACACTATGTGCCTGCATCACGGCCGTTTTGCCGTAACAATCGATGATTAGTCCAGGCAGGTTGTCGCCTTCGCCATGCACCAAGCGGTAGGTGTCGTTATCCGCTTTGTTGGCAATGCCTATGGCCAGACGCGCATTGAGGGCTGATGCGAGGCGCGACTGCCAGAAGTCGGCGTTGATTTCAATATCCTTAAACGACAGCACACGCACGGCAATTGAGCCTATTTGGTAATGCCCCACGGCGATGAAATCGCCCTCGTTGGTGAGCACGCGCACCAGTTCTCCTTCGCCTATCTCGCCTTTTTCGGCAAGATGACTGATGGCACCAGAGAACACCCAAGGGTGAAAACGCCTTAAACTTTCTTCTTTTCCTTTCTTAAGATATATCGATTTGTACATAATTCTTAATTTGAGTTTATGAGGTGTGGGGATGAGCGTTACTAAGCGTGCGGCCTTGAGGTAACTCTTAGGGGCTTATTCATGCAATCTGGCAATCGTGCACAATTATTTTGTAGCCAATAGCCCCAACAAATAGCTGTCGAACAGGCAATAATGTAAGGCATCAGTCTTGCTCGTTAATCACCAATTCGTAATTGCCGCTGTTCTTCAGGCGTATAATCTCCTTGTATAAGTTGATGCATGCCCATGCGTCGAGAGCGGCATAAGCCTTCTGTTTGTCGTTAAGTATGTCCGAGTCCCAGTTGGTTAGCCTTTGCCTTTTGCTTATTTTCTGGTGAAACAGGTTGGCATACAGCTTTTGCAGGCTAAGGTCTTCGATGCCCAGTTCGCCCACAAGGTCTTGCAAGTCGATGAAATTTCCCGGCGTAAATCCCACGCGCTTGTGCAGCGACAGCATGTCGTCGTGCAGCGAAAGTCCCACCATAGGCACCGCCTTGTTCTCTAATAGGCGCACGATGGCAGGGGTAATACCAATGTGGTTGAGCCTGAACAAGAAACAAGTGTCGCTCGTAGACACCTGCAAGAGCGACACCTTGTGCGACTCCCCCTTTTTAAAAGAAGGGCGTGTCTCGGTGTCTACGCCCAGTATGTCGTTGCTAAGAAGGAAGTCGACGGCCTTTTCGGCCTCGCTTTCGCTCATCACCACCACCGTCTTTCCCGGAAAAGTAACTTGTGGAAGCTGTGCAATGCTCTTCTTATCAAATTTGTTATATATAATCTTTCTCATTTCCACTTCGCGTTATAACGTGTTGCAAAATTAGAAAAAAGTTGTGACTTTATAGGCCTTTCTTGGTTTTTTACGCTAATTTTGCAGATGATTTTCAGTTAAAAAAGCAACGATGGTAAAAAGAAAGACAGAGAGTAAGCCAAAAAGGAAAAGCTCAACGTTCTCATTTAACAGCATATTCAAGATTAGCAATGAGCGAACCGACTTCGTTCTTGGCATTATACTCATCCTCTTGGCTGGGTATGTGGTCATGGCTATGTGCTCTTTCTTCTCAACTGGAAAGGCCGACCAGAGCATTTTGGAAGACCTCCGGCCAGGCGAATGGCTCAACACCGGCAAGGAGTTTGCCAACTATTGCGGGTCGCTGGGTGCTATTTTGGCCTACACTTTGATAACGCTGAACTTTGGTTTCGCAGCCTTTGCCATACCCATCTTCATCCTTTTGGTGGGCGCCAAGCTTACACGCGCCTATAAGGTGAACCTCTTGAAGACGTTTTTTTATCTGGCCATCATCATGATTTGGTGTTCCGTGGCCTTCGCCAAGTTTCTTACACCCATCTCAGGAGGCCTCATCTTCAACCCTGGGGGCAACCACGGGCTGTTTTGTGTGCAACACATCGAGAACATCATTGGCCCTCCGGGGCTCACTGCCTTGCTGTTTATCGTGGCCTTAGCCTTCCTAACTTACCTCAGTGCAGAAACGGTTGCTTTCGTAAGAAAGGCGATGAACCCCGTGAAATACATTTCAAACAAGGTGAAATTTACCATCGCCAACAATGGTAAACGTACCATTCCTGAAGACAGCGATGGGGATGTGGAGATTGAGACGCAACAAAACAACCCAATGAACGACCAAACGGAAGAGGAAGATGGAGAAGAAACCATGCCTAATGTTGTGAACCTTACGGGCGAGGAAACGCAGAATGTTGGCGAAAATCCCTTGCCGAGAAGGAATGTAGACAAGGTAATGAATCCGAACGGCGATGCTTCGGCACAGCTTAAGGTGGAAATTCCTAAGGAAGAAGAGATGGCTAGCGGTCGACAACTTACCGCAGCCGAGGTGCTAAGCACGCCCATCAACCCCCTAGAACCTTTCCTTTCGTACAAGTATCCCACGCTCGACTTGCTCAAAGCCTACGACAACGACAGCAAGCCCTATGTGGACATGAACGAGCTGAAAGCCAACAACGACCGCATCATCAAGGTGCTTCGCGACTTTGGCGTTGAGATACGGGAGATTAAGGCCACCGTTGGCCCCACCATTACGCTCTACGAGATTACGCCGGCCGAGGGTGTGCGCATCAATAAGATACGAAACCTAGAAGACGACATAGCCTTGAGCCTCGCAGCTCTGGGCATTCGCATCATTGCACCTATCCCCGGCAAGGGCACTATCGGCATAGAAGTGCCCAACAACAAGCCCAATATCGTGTCGATGGAAAGCATTCTCAACTCGAAGAAGTTCCAAGAAACGAAGATGGACTTGCCTTTGGCCTTGGGAAAAACCATCACCAACGAGGTGTTCATGGTCGATTTGGCCAAAATCCCGCACTTACTCGTGGCCGGAGCAACGGGACAAGGCAAGTCGGTTGGCCTTAATGCCGTTATCACTTCCTTGCTATACAAGAAGCACCCCAACGAGTTGAAGCTGGTATTGATAGACCCAAAGAAGGTGGAGTTCAGCATTTATTCGCCCATTGTCAACCATTTCTTGGCCAAAGTGCCTGAAGAAGACGATGAACCCATCATAACCGATGTAACGAAGGTGGTGCGAACGCTCAACAGTCTTTGCAAACTGATGGACACACGCTACGACTTACTGAAGGCGGCAGGCGCACGTAACATCAAGGAATACAACGAAAAGTTTGTGAACCACAAGCTAAACCTCACCAAAGGGCACGACTATATGCCCTACATCGTGGTTGTAATCGACGAGTTCGGCGACCTTATCATGACCGCAGGCAAAGAAATAGAGTTGCCCATAGCGCGCATTGCCCAGCTGGCACGTGCCGTTGGCATCCACATGGTGATAGCAACCCAACGCCCAACAACGAGCATCATCACGGGTAACATTAAGGCAAACTTCCCTGGACGAATGGCTTTCAAGGTGAGTGCCATGATAGACTCGCGCACCATTCTCGACCGGCCCGGTGCTAATCAGCTCATCGGGCGAGGCGACATGCTCTTCCTTAACGGCAACGAGCCTGTTCGCGTGCAGTGTGCATTCGTAGATACGCCTGAGGTTGAACGCATCAACAAGTTCATTGCCAACCAGCCAGGCCCCGTTGAGCCATTGGAATTGCCCGAACCAAACACCGAAGGCGATGGTATTGGCGGCGGAGGAACGGCCGACATGAACAGTTTAGACCCCTATTTTGAAGAAGCTGCGCGTGCCATTGTCATCTCGCAACAAGGCTCAACCAGCATGGTGCAACGGCGTTTCTCCATTGGATACAACCGTGCAGGACGCTTAATGGACCAACTGGAGGCGGCCGGCATCGTGGGAGTTGCCCAAGGAAGCAAGCCGCGAGAGGTGCTTATCACCGACGAAAACACGCTCAACGCACTGCTGGCTAAGCTGCGTGGGGCAGGGTAGGGCGCATGTCGCACCCTAGGGAAGCGGCAAACGCCGCTCTGAGAAAAGATTATAGATTGAGCAATTAACTAAATATACACAGCTATGTTTAAGAAAATATTATTATTGATTGGCCTTTCGGTATTCGGTTTCAATGCCGCTGTGGCACAAAAGGATAACGAGGCACGCAAGGTGCTTGACAAAACGGCTGCCATTGTGGGCAAAAAGGGTGGGGCTTTGGCCAACTTCAAGCTCACCAGCGGTAAGATGGGCAGCATCAATGGCACCATTTCCATCAAGGGAAACAAGTTTTATGCCCGCACGTCTAAGGCCACGGTGTGGTTTAACGGCAAGACACAATGGAGCTACCTGCCCTCTACCAACGAGGTTAACGTTAGCAATCCCAACGAAAGTCAGCAGGCAGCGATGAACCCTTACACGTTCATCAACATGTATAAGAGTGGTTATAAACTGTCGATGAACAAGGTGGGGCGCGACTATCAAGTGCATCTCGTGGCCGAAAAAGGCAATAAGGGCATACCCGAACTCTACGTTCTGGTAGACCAAACCTACAAACCCAAACAGGTAAAGATGAAACGCGGCGGCGAATGGACTACCATCGCGATAAGCAATTTCCAGCACAAGAACCTCTCAGATCATCTCTTCAGCTTCAATTCCAAGGACTTCCCCTCGGCAGAAGTGATTGACTTGAGATAAGTCCATGCACCAACAACCCGTCTGTTTCTTAACTTTCATGTCGATGAACCGCCTGCAATTATACCGCACACTTTACAAACACCGCTCATTGTCCATGCAAAGAGCCTTAGACTATGAGCGCAATCGTTCGGCCAAATACATCTTCTATATAGCCTATGTCATGGCCTTTGTCTACTTGATTTTCATAGCTGTGATGTTGTCTTTGGCTGTTAATGGCATGCGCGACGTCAATTCTGTGGGCGTTGTGACAGCCATTTTGCCCTTCGTTTTGTTGATAGACCTCGTGATACGTTTCACCTATCTGCAAACGCCTGCACAGGTAATCAAGCCTTACGTGCTGCTACCATTGCCGCGCAAGGTGTGCATTGAGAGCTTTTTAGGCGCATCGCTCTTCAATTTTGGCAATGTCTGGTGGTTCATTCTCTTCGTTCCCTATTGCGTCATGTCGGTGGTTTTCAGCTATGGCATGCTAGCCACCCTGTTGCTTTTGGCTTTTCTTGGCTTAGTGATATTGGTTAATAGCCAGCTGTATCTGCTTTTCCGAACCCTTATTTCGCGGTCTTTCCTTTGGTTGTTCGGCCTTTTGGCAGTCTATTCCCTCATGTCCCTGCCATTGTTTTTCGGGCAGAAGGCAGCGATGTCCTCCTTCTTTTCGTTTTATTCGAGTGTAGGCGTGGTGCTGTCGCAAGGGCAAGTGTGGCCGCTTCTGCTCGTCCTTGTATTGCTTGCAGGGCTGGTTGCGCTCAACAGGGAAGTGCAATTCCTAGGCGTTTGGCACGAACTAACCAAGCAAACGGCCGAAACAAAGGTGGATGGGAAAGACCGTTTGGCCTTTCTTAGAGGGTATGGAGAGGTGGCAGAATACGCCCGTTTGGAGTGGAAGTTGATTTCGCGCAACAAGTATCCGCGCAAAACATTCATCTACAGCTTTGTGCTGATTGCCATCTTAAGCCTTATAATCACCTTCACCCAAGCCTATGATGGCGATGGAATGGTGCGTTTTTGGTGTTCATACAATTTCGTCATCCTCGGTCTTTCGGTGTTGGCACGCATGTTGAGCATGGAAGGCAACTACATCGACACGCTGATGGTGCATCCCAATAGCATATATTCACTTTTGCGGGCAAAGTATTACGTCTATTGTGGCTTGCTCCTTGTTCCGTTCATGCTGATGCTTCCCATGGTTTTTGTGGGCAAAATCAGTATACTTATGCTGCTGGGTTTCGCTCTTTTTGCCGCAGGATGCCAATTCTTTGTGTTCTTCCAGTCGGCCGTTTACAACAAACAAACCCAGAAACTCAATGCCACACTCATGGCCAGCCGTAACATGGAGCGTAACTATCTGTACCTCATCGTTACCCTTTTGGCCCTATTGTTTCCCGTGCCATTGGTAAGCTTGTTCTCCCTTTTCTTTTCTCCAGCAGTGGGTTATCTGTGCCTAGGCGGCATGGGCGTTATCGGCATCGCCACCCATCGGCTATGGTTGCGCAACGTTTACACACGAATGATGGCGCGAAGGTATGAAAACATGGAAGGGTTTCGAACATCCAGATAGCCAGCCGCAACCATTTTTCGTGGCAAAGGCCCAAATGTTTTGGCAGCGACAAAGGCAAATGTCGAAGATATTTTGTAACTTTACACCCTAGCAGCTTGCAATGCAAGCATATTTAAAGGATAAGCAACAATAAACCAGCACGATAATGCACTTCAAATGGATATACGAACCGCTTTCACCACAAATGCAAACAGCGGCAAAAGAATTGGGCGAGAAACTCAACATGAGCACCATCCTTGCCCAATTGCTCATTCGTAGAGGCATAACAACCGAAAGTGCGGCCAAGCGTTTCTTTCGTCCGCAGCTCAACGACATCATCAATCCCTTCTTGATGAAAGACATGGACGTGGCCGTTGACAGGCTTAACGATGCTATGGGCCGTAAAGAGCGCATCATGGTGTATGGCGATTACGATGTGGACGGATGCACTTCGGTGGCACTCGTCTACAAATTCTTGCAGCAATTCTACTCAAACATAGAGTATTACATCCCCGACCGATACGAAGAAGGCTATGGCGTGAGCCGTAAGGGCATCGACTATGCCCACCAGTCGGGCGTGAAACTGGTTATCATTCTCGATTGTGGCATCAAGGCCATCGACGAAATTGCCTATGCCAAAACGCTGGGCATCGACTTCATTATCTGCGATCACCACGTGCCAGACGAGGAAATGCCACCGGCCGCGGCCATACTTAACCCCAAACGTCCCGACGACAACTATCCCTTTAAGCACCTTTCGGGTTGCGGTGTGGGCTTTAAGTTCATGCAAGCCTTCGCAAAAAACAACGGCATTCCTTTCTCGCGCCTCATCCCCATGCTCGACTTGTGTGCCGTAAGCATTGCAGCCGACTTGGTACAAGTGGAAGAAGAGAACCGCATTCTGGCTTTCCACGGGCTGAAACAACTCAACCAAAATCCCAGTGTGGGCTTAAAGGCTATCATAGACATTTGCGGACTCTCGGGAAAAGAGATTGTCATGAGCGACATTGTGTTCAAAATAGGGCCGCGCATCAATGCGTCCGGGCGCATGGAGAGCGGAAAAGAGAGCGTGTCGCTGCTGGTTGAGAAAGACTATAACGTGGCCTTGCAGAGCGCAAAGCACATCAACGAATACAACGAACAACGAAAAGACATCGACAAACAGATGACCGAGGAGGCCAACCAAATCGTTGCGCGGCTGGAAAGTCAGAAAAAGCAGTCGAGCATCGTGCTATACGATGAGAATTGGAAGAAAGGTGTGATTGGCATTGTGGCTTCTAGGCTCACCGAAATCTACTTCCGACCCACCGTTGTCATCACTCGCGATGGCGATTTCGCCACAGGTTCGGCACGTAGCGTCATGGGATTTGACATCTATTCGGCCATAAAAAGCTGCCGCGACTTGCTCATCAACTTCGGCGGACACACTTATGCCGCCGGACTTACCATGAGATGGGACGACGTTCCACGCTTCGTTGAACGCTTTCACCGCTATGTTGAAGGCCACATCCTGCCTGAACAAACCGAGGCCATATTGCACATTGACGAGGTGATAGACTTTAAGGACATCACCAAGAGGATGCATCATGACCTAAAGAAGTTCTCGCCCTTTGGCCCTGGCAACCTCAAACCGCGCTTCTCCACACTCAACGTCTACGATTATGGCACAAGCAAGGTGGTGGGACGCGAGCAAGAGCACATCAAACTCGAACTTATCGACTCAAAAACAAGCAACGTTGTGAACGGCATTGCCTTTGGACAAAGTGCCTCGGCGCGCTACATCAAGTCGAAAAGAAGCTTCGACATCGCTTATACCATCGAAGACAACGTCTTCAGACACAACGCCATACAATTGCAAATTGAAGACATCAGGCTTACCGAGAACGAGGAACAAGACGAACACAACGCCACTTAATGGCCCATGCAAGAAGCGAATAACAAGCCAAACAACGGCAACAAGTTTCAAAATGTCTTGCGCGAGTATTGGGGATTTCCCGATTTTCGCGGCATCCAACGCGACATCATCGAGAGCATTGCTCAAGGAAAAGACACGTTGGGGCTAATGCCTACAGGCGGAGGAAAGTCGATTACCTTCCAAGTGCCTGCCTTGGTGATGCCTGGTGTGTGTGTGGTTGTCACGCCGTTGATAGCCTTGATGAAGGACCAAGTGGACCACCTGCGACAGAAAGGCATCCAAGCAGCTGCCATTTACTCGGGAATGAGCCGCCGCGAGATTGTAAGCACCCTTGAGAATTGCATATTCGGCGGGGTGAAACTGCTCTACGTGTCGCCCGAACGGTTGTTCTCCGACATCTTCAAAACCAAGTTTAAGCACATGGACGTGAGCTTTGTCACCGTAGACGAAGCCCACTGCATCAGCCAATGGGGATACGATTTCCGCCCTTCTTACCTCGCCATTGCCGAGATTAGGAAGCTGAAGCCCGAGGCCGCCATTCTTGCACTCACGGCAACTGCCACACCCAAGGTGATTGAAGACATACAAGAGCGGTTGGATTTTAAGGAAAAGAACGTGTTCAGGATGAGTTTCGAACGCGAAAACCTGGCCTATATCGTTCGTGAAACTATGGACAAGCACACCGAACTGATTCACATCCTCAACGCCGTACAGGGTTCGGCCATCGTCTATGTGCGCAGCCGTAAGCACGCCAGCGACGTTGCTGCTTTCATTTCCTCACAAAACATCTCTGCCACCTTCTATCATGCCGGACTGGAGCCTGCTGTTAAGAACCAGCGACAAAACAGTTGGCAGCAAAATGAGGTGCGCGTGATGGTGGCAACCAACGCCTTTGGCATGGGCATTGATAAGCCTGATGTGCGTGTGGTGGTACACATCGATTGCCCCGACTCGATAGAAGCCTATTTCCAAGAGGCGGGTAGGGCGGGGCGCGACGGCAAAAAGGCTTATGCCGTGCT
>CAJPTO010000008.1 GCA_905373605.1 uncultured Prevotella sp. | reverse complement strand
CAATACAATGGCTTAAGAGCCACATCATTGCAAGCCTTGTGCTTGCCTTATTGATAGGATTAGTGTTGGGCGCACTGGTTTTTCGCGGCCAACAATCAGCACACCAGCACGCCGAAACCGACACAAAGCAGGTGTGGACATGCTCTATGGACCCGCAAGTGCGACAAGACCATCCCGGCACTTGCCCCATCTGTGGCATGGATCTCATACCCTTGGCGCAGACTTCCACATCCACTTCCACCGACCCCAACGCCGTTACCTTCTCGGAAGAGGCCGCCGCATTGGCCAATATCCAAACGCAAGTGGTGGGAACGGCACAAGGTAGCAAGGAGATTAGGCTCTTTGGAAAGGTGGAACCCGACCAACGACTGCAACAATCTCAAGCGGCTTACGTTGCTGGACGCGTGGAAAGGCTCTTCGTTAATGCCGTGGGAGATGTGGTGAAACGCGGACAACCCTTGGCCACCATCTACTCGCCCGAGCTCTATACCGCCGCACAAGAGTTGGTTGCCGCTATGGATTATCTTGACGAACGCCAGCGAAAGCCGCTTGTTCAGGCTGCCATAGAGAAGTTGACGCTGCTGAACGTGGCCAATGAAGACATCAAAACGCTGATGCGCACGCGCAAGCCATCGCCTCATTTCACGCTTCGCGCCAACACCTCTGGCACGGTTGTTGCAAAGAATGTGCAGCAGGGTGACTATGTTAAGCAGGGCGATGCGCTGTTGCAGATAGCAAACCTGAGCCGCGTGTGGGTGGTTTTCAAGGCCTACGAGAGCGACTTGCCTTTCGTTAAGGCGGGTGCGCGTGTGCAGTTTGCCACCGATGCCATGCCTGGCACGTCCTTCGAGGGACGCGTTAGCTTTGTAGACCCTGTGATAAACAACGACACGCGCACGGCGGGTGTGCGCATTGAGATGGCAAACGGCAACGGACAGTTCAAGCCCGAGATGCTTGTTACTGGCCGTTTGGCGGTGAATGCAGCCAAGGGTGGCCAAATCGTGGTGCCTAAGTCGGCCGTGTTGTGGACCGGTAAGCGGTCGGTGGTGTACGTTAAGGATGACAGCGAGGAGCTTCCCACCTTCTCCATGCGCCAAATTACGCTCGGTGCTTCGCTGCCTGATGCGTATGTGGTGACCGATGGATTGGCCGAAGGCGAGGAAATTGCCATTAACGGCGTGTTCGCCATCGATGCTAGCGCACAGTTGGAGGGGAAAAGGAGTATGTAAAGCCGCACCCCCAACCGCTAAAGCCGCAACTACAACCGCTAAAGCCTCGCCCCGAACCCATCTACGGCCTCACCCCCGACCCCTCTCCAAGGGGAAAGGGGCGTAGTATGCAGAGCTAAAGCAGGGCAAATTATGCAAATGATAGGTATAAATATAATATCAATCCGCACTCCATTTCCCTTGTATAAGAGGCTGGAAATGCGGTTTAGCCATTTTACAACAAGACAAATCCGCGCCCCATTTCCCTTGTAAAAGGGGTTGGGAAGGCGGATAAACCATTTTACAACAAGGCACTTCACTTCCATTTCCCTTGTATATGGGCCTAAAACTTCAATGATAAACCAATAAGGCATATCACTCCCCTCTCCCCTTGGAGAGGGGTTGGGGGGGTGAGGCCGTAGGGTTGAAGGTGAAGCTTTAGTGGATTGGGGGTGAGTACAATAAATAAAATTACTTATGAAGAAACCATTATTCGTGCTGCTAGCCCTGTTATGTATGGGCGCAACAAATGCAAAGACAGTGAAGAAAACCATCGAAGTGAACGGCAATTGCGCCAATATGTGCAAGCCCACCATCGAAAAAGCCGCCATGAGCGTTAAAGGCGTGGTGTCGGCTAAGTGGAATGTGAAGACACACAAGATGTCGCTCGTGTTCGATGACGCAAAAACCACGGCCGAAAAGGTGCAAAAGGCCATCGCAGCTAAGGGATACGACACCGAAAGCGTGCGCGCAACGGACGAAGCGTACAACAAGTTGCACCAATGCTGCCGCTACAAACGCAAATAAGCGTAAACACGTTGCTTCGAAGTCGGTTTCATCGTGCTCTCTTGGGTGCGTTGGAACTGGCTTTCGAAGCAACATCATCAATGCGTTTCCCACTTCTTGGAGAAGCACAATGCCCTCTGGGAAACGGCTTTCAACGCCACATCCCTTTCTTGCCATCAACAAACAGCCTTCAACTAGTGCCTCCAAAACACACTACATCCACCATCTTGCGCCGCTAAACTTTATCCCTCGAACCCCAAAAAAGACCTTGTTGGGACGCTAATGTTCAGCAACAAAAAAACGATGTCTTTTACCTCGAAAAGCTAAATGCATCAAATAGCTCTTCTAAGTGAATGAAATAGCAGAGCTAAATGCATCAAATAGCAAGGCAAAATAGTTCTCATTGATAATCAATGCTTTGCAAAACCTCTCCAAAAGCACGCCATTACCTCATCCACCACCTGAAAAGCAGCGGCGGAATGACGAATGTGAGCACCACAACTGCACCCATACCCACGATGGTGAGCGCACCTAGCGAGTGTAAGGCTGGGTGGCGAGCCACAATAAGCGCACCCATACCAATGAACATGATGGCTGCCGAGAGCAGTATGCCACGCCGATAGGCTGCCAGCATGGGCCTACCGTGACGGTGTTCATATATCAATCCCTCGGTAACAAATATGCTGTAGTCGTCGCCTTGACCGAAAATGAAGGTGGCAAGGATGATGTTTACCAAGTTGAAACGCATGTCGAGCAGGTGCATCGCGCCCAATATCCACAGCCAAGACACCACCATTGGCATGAAGGCGATGAGTGCCAGCTTGAACTTTCGGAACGAAAGCCACAGGAAAACGAAGACTATGGCTCCGCATACCCAGCCAATGTAACTGAAATGTTGCGAAAGCGACTGGGCGATGGTGGCGTTCAGGGCGGGCAAGGTGAATGCCCAACGCTGCGCATTCGGCCTGGGTGCGAAAGCCATAGCCAAGCTGTCGGCTTGCGATGTGGGCGCGTTGACGATGTTCACCACCGTGTTTCCCATGATGCGATTGCCCAACGAGGCTTGCAAAAGGGGCGCAGAATGGGCAGGTTGTTGCGGCACGAACGACTTTTTGAGCAGTGCATGGAAAGGCGCAAAAGCCTCGGGGGCGAACCCAGCACGCGCGGCAAGCACGTTAAGGCTGTCTAATTGTGCTGCCCTTTCGCGAAGAATGCTTCGCCATTGCGCCAGTCGGCGTGCCTGTTCGGCCTTACTAGCCACAAGAAGTGGGTGTTGTCGTTGTTCGGCGGCCTGCAAAGCTTGTTGCACATTGCTGCCTTGCGCCACGAAATATACGGGCGTTGTGCCACTTTCTTCGCCGCGCATCTGAGCCAATTCGGCCAAAAGCTTTTGCTGTTGGGGTGTTAAGTAGTTGATGTTTCGCAAGTCGGTATCGAACTGTGTGCCCAAGCTGAAATAGCCCAACACGAGGGTTATGGCCACGAGTACAACCGAAACGGCGGTCGATAATGGGCTACGGCGCGGCTGTTTGTGGGCAGAGCTGGCATTGGCAGCGGCGTTTAAGGGCATATCAAGAGGTTTATCGACCTCGGCTCCGGTGGTCGCCGCCTTGTCGACACCCTCGCTTTGCCCCACATAATGGGGCAAGAACACCACCACAAACAAGATTGTGCCAACCAACATCATGGCGGCGAAGATGCCCAGATGGCTCAATGCGGTGGCATCAAGAGGTATAAGGGCGGCAAAAGCACCAACGGTGGTGATGTTACCCACAACGAGTGGCGATGCTATTTCGGCCAATGCCTGCCGCGGCGAGGGGCAATGGGCCAGGTGAGTGACGAAGTGTAGCGGGTAGTTTACGGCGATGCCGATGATTATCGAGCCTATACCCAAGACGATAACCGACACTTCGCGGCTCACCAAGGCCATACCTCCCAAGGCCATTAGCCAGCCAAAGGCCAGCGAAACGAGGATAAGAGCCAAGTGACGGGTGCGGCGTAGGGCGTAGAAAAGCAAGGCAATGATGAGCGTTGTTGCAATGGCGATGGCCCAAATGCTGTCTTGTTTGATCTGCGAAGCGTTGTCAACGGCAATCACAGCTGCGCCAGTGGCCGCCATTTTCACGCCCGGCAGCCGCTGTTCGATGCTTCGTGCCACACTGTCTATTTGCCTTACGAGGGCAGTATTGGCCTTTGTCTCGCTCGCTCCGTAGGGAGTGGTGAGCATAGCCACGGCATGTAGGTCGTCGGGTGTGAAGATATAGCCGTCGTGCAATTCGTATCTAAGGGCACTGCCGCTAGCTCTTAGGCGTTCGAGCAGTGGGGTAAAGAGGCCTAAAGGGTCGCGTTGCAGGTTCTCGGTGAGCATTCCGCCCGTGGGAAAGAGCAGCAATTCGCGTGCGCGCTGCAAAGCAACAGTCATGCTATCGGTGCAAGTGATGCGGCGCATCCGTGCAAAGTCCGCATCGCCCATCAGCAACGGCGCGTTGTTGTAGGCGAAATCGGTGATGCGCATCACGCTTTCCACATCGGCTTGTGCGTTGAGTTTCCATCCGCGTGCTTTGCTTTCGCGCTCCAACATCTGCATGGCGCGCACCAAAAGCGGCGTGTTAAGGCGCGTAGTGTCTGTTGGCGAGGCCACGATGAAGATGCGGTCGGCGGCGTTTGTCTGCCTGTAAATCTCCATTGAGCGGCGATAGTTGTTGTCGTTGGGCAAAAAGTCGGTGATGTCTTCCTTAAAATGCAGTCGCGAAGCACTGGCCAAGGCGGCCAAAACCAAGACAACGGGCAGGATTAGGCGCAACAAACGATGTTGTGCCAAGCAATCGTAAATCTTAAGAAGCCATTGTATTGTTTTGTTCATTGGAAAAAATGAGATAAAAAGCCTCACCCCCAACCCCCTCCCCTTTGAGAGGGGAGTGATATGCCTTGCTGGTTACTGGCTATGATGGGCTATTGGTGAAGTTGGATGAAAGGTCAGACTTGTCGGACAGGCCGGATTTGTCTGAAAATTCCGGCGAATTTGCCCTTTCGCAACCACCGCATTGGCATAGATATGCAGCAACATGCAGCGTTCTTCATCGCTGTCGAGCAATGCCAACCGTTGTTCCAGCCACCGTTTTGGTGCATCCAGTTCGGCGTTTTGCGGCAAGTCGGGATGCAACATCTCGTAAGCAGCCAGGTTGGTGGGCATCAGTTGGTAAGCATCGGCAATGGCGTCGTCTACCATGAGTGCCAGTTGGCGCAACGCTTCGTTAAGTGGAAGATGCTCAATTGTGCGCAAGCGGTTAGGCGTAAGCGGCGAAGCGATTTTGAAATGCACCCTACCCTTGGGCTGCATGATGCCCGTGAGTATGCTGTTAAGGTCTTCTCCGGGCCGTTTCACGTAGGGATGTCGTGCGGCGAGCGTCATTTCGCGCGCTTTGAGCACGTCGCACGGCTCGTATTCGTAGCTCACGGCCACGGGAACGATGTTAAGACGGGCCAGGGAAGCCAGCTTATTGTGTGGCGACGACAATGTAAGCATCTTGAGCAGAGCCGGCTCAGTGCGGTCACGCCCATCTTTCGTGCGCCCGTTTCGTTGCGCAATCCACACCGATTGGTTTCTCTCAACGATGGCACTCCTGATGTAACGCGAGAGGTGCAGCTCACAAAGGTAGAACTGCCGTTTGCTTCCGCCGCGCTCCACGCGAAACATCTTGTTGCTTTTGCCGATGTCCACCACGAGCGGATGCGTCATGAGGTTGGCCCCGAAGGTTATTTCGCAGCTGTCGCGGCCGTGGTCTACCAGTGCGCTTTGCAGCAAAGAGGCATCTAACACGATGTCGCGGTGGTTGCTAACGAAGAGGTAAGGCAATTGTGGTTGCAGGTTTTCGAGTCCTTCGCACTCGAAACAGGTAACGCTTCGGCTTATCACCTGTTCGTTGAAAGGGTACATGACATCCATTTGGAAGTCGCGTATGGTGCGTATATGCTCCAAGATGCGCCTCACTTCTTGCAGCGAGCGTTGCGGAAAGACGTATTGTGCCAGCTGCGGAAGCCACTGGCTCTGCGCTATTCGCTGCATGGCCAGTGCCACCTCTGCATCATTGTAGGGGCGTATGTCGTCGAATTCTCCTTTTGTCGTGCAAAACTTCTCCATATATATATAAGGTGTGGATGGGTCGGAACTTGGATTTTGTAGGGGCAAAGTTAGTAAATAAAAGTGAAACCAGAGGTGTGTTGCCTCTTAGTTCGCCCCACACATCTGTTAAATTTTATGGTATTAAGCCGCAGCGTTCTGAGTTTAAGGGATGCAAAAAAGCCCGATGCCGCGGGTTAGTTGCGACATCGGGCAGGTAAAAAGCAAACGTTGTGCTTTATGAACGCATTATTCTTTCACCACTTTAACGGCCTTGAATTGCTTGCCATTCTTAAGAACACGAACGATGTAAACGCCCTTTGTCCCGGTGATGGCCACGTTGATCACGTCGCCGGCGTTCACTTTAGCCTTGGTGTTTTGCATAACCGCCCCGTTAACATTGGTAACAAGCACGGCATATTCGCCCCCTTCGGCAAATCGTAGGTTCACTTGCTCAACGAATGGGTTGGGATAGATGGCGAAATCGGCCGTTTCCACGCCGTTAACACCATTAGTGGTACCCGTCACCTCCACGATGTCGGCCACCGTTTTGGTGTCTTCACCCCAGAGGTTGCTCAGTTTAAGCGTAGCAGCATACTTTCCAGCGGCAGCGTAAGTCACGGTAGCCACGTCGCCCTTTTCAACGATTTTCGCGCCATCGAGCGTCCAATCGGCCTCGGCTTTCACTTCCAGCGTGCCGGGGATGCCAGGATAGCCCAGCACATTGTTGTTGCTTTCGCGTGGATCATAACTAGCGCTGCTGGTGTTTTCGCCACCGCTCTGTGCAATAGCCACCACATCGCCCTTGTATTGTTCGCCGCCTGTACCCCAGTTGGCATATTTTCCGTCTTCGGTTTTCTCTTCAAAGGTGAAATAACCAGTCAAGTTGGCAGGCACTTTGCCTTTTTCGTACCCGTTCATGCATTGTTTCACCTCATCGGGAGTAAGTGCTTTGTTCCACACTTGCACCTCATCGATGATGCCATTGAATGCAGCCTTGTACACATTACCGCCACCAATGAAGATGTCGGCATCCTCATTATGGCGAATACGTCCGTCGTTGGTCATGTCTTCGCGGCGCTTTGCGTTCCAGAAGTAGTCACTGGCCACCTGTTTTCCGTTGAAATAGATGCATTGGTTGCCGCCGTCTTGGGTGATAACCACGTGAGTCCATACGCCCGGAACCACCGAATAGCCCTTAGACATCATGGCTTCTTTGGGGTTGTCGTGTTCAGTCCAGCCCATTGTGTTGAACGAAATCTCGTTGGCATCGTGGTTTTTCCACTGTGGGCGAATGGTAACCCAGAGGTCTCCCCAGTTGTTGTGAGGCCAACCGTCCTTAATGGTGTTCTTATTGATGAGGTTGGTTCCTTGCTTGTCGTGCTTGAAGGGGTCGGCTTTGAACCAAAGCGCATACGAATAATTGCCCCCTACTTGCAGATTGGCAGGCATGCGGAACATGTTGGGGTCGGTGATGATGAGTCCTTTAGACACCTTTCCTTCGCCATTCTTTCCCGTGTAGCTATACTTCACTTCCTTTCCAGCTTCCACTTTCTGTGCGCTAACATTGATATTGTCGATATGTGGCACCGCTCCAGTGGCCACTGGGGAAATCTGAATGAAGCCGCGGTTGATGTGTTCTTTGCCTTCGCTGTCTACCATTTTCACATCGTAAACACCCACTTCGTCGAGTTTGAGGTTGCAGGTTGTGGCGTTTTGTGCCGTGAACATGGTGCGGTTGTCGCTGGGTCTGATCACTTCCCATTGGCGAGCAGGCTGTTCGATAAGGTCTTCGAGGCTCATCACGAAGTCTTCTCCCGGCTTAATAACGGCCTTGTTGAGCTTAACGGTGTGCAAAGGTTGGTTGTAAGGGATGTTAGTCCAATCGCTCCAAGCGATTTCAGAGCTACGACTACCATCAGGCGAAACGGCTCTTACGCCCAGCCTAACCATGCGATTGTCCATATCAGTGGCCACAGGAGCGTCGATGACGTATGCAGCCCACGAGGTGGTTGCGGTAAGCAGCTGTTCAGTTCCATTCTTAGGTTGCACGTATATTTCGTAATACCAGGTGTCAACATCGTCATTGTAGGTCTTTGTCTTGCCCGTTCCGTCGTCGCTGTAGTAGCGCATCTTGAAGTCGAATGCGTTGTAACGTCCCCTCAGCACCTTCACTTCGGCCACAGTAGGCTGCTTCGTGTTGAAAGTTTGTGCTGGGTTGCGCAGAGCCATTTCGCCCACCAGCATCTTGTAGTTATTGGATGTGCCTTCAAGTTTGATGCCAATCATGGCCACCGTAGCATCTGCAGAGATGCCCAAGTCGGACATTTTGGCGGTGAAGGTGTTCCATTGTCCAGCTTTTGGTGCGTTGCCGATGGCCACTTCCTTATAAGTGTTGGTCTCACCTTTCAGTGCAACGAACAGTTTGGCGTGGGTTTCGGTGCCCTCTGCCAGCTTGTAGGTGATGCTCAATGTGTATTCGGGCTTCACGTCTAGCATGGTCTTGAAGAGTTTCACGCGCGAAGCGGGTGTCTGTCCGTGCAAGCTAAGGCACGAACCGCCGAAATAAGCGTCGTCGAAGGTGAGGTCGGCCTTGATGAGCGAAGCATACGACGATGCGTCCACCTTGTCTTGTGCATCCGTTATCCACCACCGCCATGTGGGCATAATGTCTTGTGTGTTGAGATTGTGCCACTTATGGTCGAAGGTCACCTCGCCTTGGTTGCGGAATTTCAAACCATTTCCGAGGTTAAATCTCGAAACGAAGGGCACCGATGTGATGGTGCTCTTTGCCGTTAGCAGCGAAGCCAAGCCGTGGAAGTGTTTCAAGGCAGCGTTAGAGAGGTTACAATTGTCGTTGAAGTTGGGACGATAAGCCGGATTTCTGTTTCCGCCGCTGAAGCAAAGCTCTTGCTTGAGGAGGTAAGCCTTCTGAATGGCCACATCGGATGTGCCGTCATCGGTTGCACTTTGGTGCAACAAGCCCTGGCTGTGTGCGCCCCAGAAGCCCACAGAGGCCTTTGTTTCCGACAGAGCGCGCCAATTATGTTCGTAGCCATACAATGCCATACCGCTCTTTTGTATGTCAATGCCGGCATAGATGTCGTAACCGCTGCGGTTCATCTTCTCGGCATTCTTCGTCGAATTGTTCAATTGTGCCTTATGCCAACCGTAATTGAAGAACAGCATGTCGACAACAGGGCGGTCGCCCTTGCCAAACATCTCTTCGTTGTGGCTTCCCAATCCGGCATCGCCGCGGATATGGCCCGACGCATCGGTAAGGTCGTACCAGTAAACTTGGAAATCCCAATCCTGCTGCTTGCCTTCTTGATGGCATTCTGCAAAGAAATTGATGAGGCGTTGCATGGAATTGGGGTCTGAATGGAACTCCGAGTTCACGCCAATACCGTTGATACCATAGTATTTCATGTATTGCACCAGCTTCTTGGCATACTTGTACTTGCCCTGGCCGTTTTTGTCGGTGAGCTTATATAGCGTTTGTGCGTGCATTCCTGATGCGCTCCAGTTCAAATTGATGGTAGCAGCCCAAGGAATGGACATGAGTGTACCCACCTTCACACCGTTCTTGGCGGCTACGTCTGACAATCCGGCCGAGCATCTCACCCAAGGAGCGGTCCAGTTGCCATGAATGTCGAGATAACTCCAAAGGCTGAAGTTGTCGCCTTCGAAACAATAGCGCGGAAATGCTTTCCATGTGCTCGTTGGATCGTCCAATGGTGTCCACAAACACATCTTCCGCTTGCTGTCAACGCTGCTGTCAACGGTGTAATCGCCATCGTCGGCACCGATGCGCTTGCGTGGTTTAACGCGTGCGATGTAGAATTCATCGTCTATTCGCGAAGCGTTGTTGATTGTTTTGCCTGGTTGCCAGTTGATAAAGCTGTTAACCCACTCCAATTCGTCTGTCGTTGCGATGTCCAACGGGTGCGAAGGCGTTCGTTGCGCTTGCACTGATAGGGCCATCGCCGACAGTGCCAAGGCTGTTAATGTAGATTTACCTTTCATTGTTTGTTACTTTTAGTTCTTTAGTTTATGAGTTTCTAAGCTCTTTAGTTTTTTAGTTTATGAGTTTTCTTCGTTTTTTTAGTTTTATGAGTTCATTAGTTTTTTAGTTTTAGTTTATGAGTAGATGACTTACTTTATATTAATGGTCTGTGAGTTTTGCGTGCATTGCTCATAACCCCACAAGCCTTTAAACAGAACAAATTACCGGTTTACCACCTTAATGGCCTTGCATGTGTGCCCATCTTTGGGTTCGTGCATCACATAAAGCCCTTCGCCCATGAGGCTTGTTGCGCTCAAGGCGCGTCCTGGTTGCCAGCGTTGAAAGGCATCCCACCATTGTTCGCTCGTCATGGTGGCGATGTCCATCGGGTGCGATGGCGTACGTTGCGCGTTGGCATTAAGGCAAACAATGGCCAAAGCCAATGCAGCGAGGGTGTTTCTGGTTTTCATTGTTTGGGTTTTTATTCCCTCTTGTCGCACCATTTTTGCCGATGGCGAGTGCGTTCTTAGGGACTGTTTCTAGAGATTGTTTTTAAGTTATCGTACCGATGAGCAGGCCTTGCAGCCTTGTTGTGTATTCTTGGTAAAGAATGTCGACGGTCAGTCGCTGTTCAGGTCGGACAATTGCAATTTGGCTCGCAGCAGTTTCAGGGCGTTGTAGATGTGTGCATCAACCGTTCTGACAGAAATGCCCATCTCTTGCGCGATGTCTTTGTTCTTCATGTCGTGCAGGTAGCTCAGCTTAAATGCTTCACGGCTCTTTGGCGGCAGCTGTTCTATGGCCGCCATGAGCTTGCTGTTCAGTTCTTTGCAGGCCATGTTGTAGGCCACGTCGCATGCATCGGGCGAGAGCAAGGCAGCACGATGGTTCTCCGTTTCGATGGCTGCGGCCGAATATTTGTACACCACAGCGCGATGCTTCAACACGTTGAGTGCCTGTGTGTACACCGTTCGGAACAAGAAAGCGCGCACATGTGCTGGCGTGTTCACGTCGGTACGCCTGTTCCATAGTTCGAGGAACGCACCTTGCAACACGTCATCCACATCGGCATCACCCAGCAAGCGGGTGGCATAACGCCCCAGCTGCGGGTATAGCTCGCGGAAATATGCACGGTATTCTTTTTCTGTCATGCCTTAGAATTGATGTCTTTTTAAGCTAGTCCCCTCGATTTAGCTGCGCCCTTGCCCCCCTTTTCGATGTTGGTGGGCGTGGTTTTTTGAGCTGTCGTGCGATTAGTTTGTGCAAATATACGCATTTTTCAACTAACTACAACCCTTTTACCCACTTTTTTTAAGGGGTTCGTTCAAAATAACGTTTAGCGGGTTTTAGCATCCGTTTGTGTGCATCAGGCCGACCGTTGCCAACAATGCGTGTGCAATGTGGCGCAAGAGGCTTGTGCATTTGCAGCGACAAGTCACGCTACCAGCATTTGGTAGCCACACTACCAGCCGATGGTAGTCACACTACCAGTATTTGGTAGCCACGCTACCAGCCCCTGGTAGCGGCTGTACCAAGCCGCTGGTACTGAACCAACAGCCACGTTTTGCTGCCAGATGTAAAGCAAGAAGGCGTATAACATGTTGGCTTTCGTTTGCAACATGCACACACCATTGGTCAATATTAGCGTTTTATTCGCCGTAACACCTGCTTTTATCATCATCATTGGGGTCACAATGCAAGTCTGTTTGCACTATATCCCCCTTTTTAGGTATTGCCCAAATGGTGGATAATGCCTATATTTGCAAGGCTTTTGCTATGCATTGGCATCAAATTATCCTAATAAACGAATGTTCAAAATCTGTTTTGCCATACTTTTACTCGTGTTTGGAGCCGCCTCCACCACCAATGCGCAGGGCGTTTTGCTTAGCGGAACTGTCAAAGCCAAAAGCGATGGCACACCCATTGAATATGCCACCGTTACGCTGAAAGAGTGCGAGCTGTGGGCCATCACCGACAACCGTGGGCGTTTCGCCATCAAGAACGTGCCTGCAGGCAACGTTACGCTCGCCGTTCGCTGCCTGGGCTATGCCACGCTTACCACGAAAGTGAACGTCAAGGCAGGCATGCAGCACATGGACATCGCCCTGAACGACGACAACTTGAAGCTGAACGAGGTGGAAGTGGTGGCCAAGCGCAAGGGCGATGCCGCAACAACGAGTTACACCATCGACCGATTGGCACTCGACAACCGGCAAGCACTGAACCTAGGCGACATCATGAGCCTGCTGCCGGGCGGAAAAACATGGAACAGTTCGTTGCTACGCGACCCGCGAATTGCGCTTCGCAGCCAGAGCGGAGAGATGGGTAACGCCTCGTTTGGCACGGCTGTTGAGGTGGATGGCGTGCGATTGGACAACAATGCCACGCCCGGAGAAACGCTAGGAGCAGACACACGCACCGTCAGCACGGCCAACATCGAGAGCATTGAGGTGGTTACGGGCGTGCCGTCGGTGGAATATGGCGACCTGAGCAATGGTGTGGTGAAGGTGAACACACGGCGGGGCAAGTCGCCTTTCATCGTTGAAGCCAAGCTTAACCAACACACGCGACAGCTGGCATTGAGCAAAGGCGTGGACTTAGGCCGCAACGGGGGGCTTATCAACTTCTCATTGGAACACGCTCGCTCGTTCGGCGACATCACTTCGCCTTACACGGCCTACCAACGCAACGTGCTTTCGGCCCATTATCTCAACGTGTTGATGCGCCAAAGCATGCCCCTAACGCTCAACTTCGGCCTTACGGGCAACATTGGCGGATATAATTCGAAGGCCGATCCCGACCGCGAACTGGACAGTTATGAGCGACAACGCGACAACCGCTTTACCGCTAACCTCTCGGCCGAGTGGCTGCTGAACCGCAAATGGCTCACAAGCATCGCATTGAAATCGTCGATGTCGTACACCGACCAACTCTACGAAGACTACTCGCAGACCAGTTCGGCCACCACGCTTCCTTACATCCACAGCATGGAAGAGGGCTACTTCGTGGCTTACGATTATGCAACGCACCCCACATCGAACATCATCCTTGGGCCAACGGGCTATTGGTATGTGCGCAGCTACAACGACAGCCGCCCGCTAAGTTATGCCGTGAAGCTGAAAGCCGACTGGGTGAAGCATTTCGCACGCATATATAATAAGGTGATAATCGGTGCAGACTACACCGGCAGCCGTAACCTCGGGCGCGGCACTTACTACGAAGAGGCACGGCTAACACCCACTTGGCGGCCTTATCTCTACCGCGACTTGCCCACGCTGAACAACCTGGCACTCTACGCCGAAGAACGCCTTAACCTACCTACCGGCAAGCTTTCGAACATGGAAATAACCCTGGGCGTGCGCAACGACATCAGCCATATCGCCGGTTCGGCCTACGGAACGGCCTCCACCCTCGCACCCCGAGCCAACCTGCGCTACGTGTTTTGGCATGGCAAGAAGGCCTTGGTGCGAAGCCTTTCGGCACATGCAGGCTGGGGAAAGTCGGTGAAACTGCCTTCGTTCCAGGTGCTTTATCCCCACACAAGCTACATGGACCGCCTGGCATTCACGCCAGGAAGCACCGCCGACAACAAGGCTTATTATGCCTATCACACCTTTCCATCGCAGGCTGTGTATAATCCAGACCTGAAATGGCAATACACCAACCAGACGGATTTGGGATTTCAGATGAACATCGGCGGCACACAGGTAAACGTTTCGGCCTATTATCACAAGACATTCAACCCCTATACGGCCGTCGCGGTGTACAAGCCTTACACCTATAAGTACACATCGCAAGCTGCATTAGAGCGGTTTCCCATACCTTCGGCCAACCGCGAGTATCACATTGACCAGCAAACGGGCATCGTAACCGTGAACGACGTTACCGGCGAACATGCACCGATAACTCTTCCTTACACCGAAAGGGAGGGCTATCTCATCAATCGCAAGTATGTTAACGGCTCGCCAACCGAGCGTTTCGGCATAGAATGGATTGTGGACTTCGCTCAAATAAAGGCCCTTCGCACGTCTTTGCGGCTAGATGGCAACTACTATTACTACAAAGGGCTGGACAATCTGCTCTTTGCCGCACTCACTTCCGATTATGGCAAGCCCAATGCGCAGGGTAAGCCCTACACTTACATCGGCCATTACCGCGGAAGCGGCACCACTTCGACGGCTAACACGGCCTCGCCCTCGGTAAGTAACGGCTCAATATCGCGCGAGGCCAACCTCAACGTAACGCTTTCCACACATATTCCGCGCATCCGCATGATTATGTCGCTGCGTGTGGAGTGCTCGCTCTACCAATACGACCGCCCATTGAGCGAATTGCCCAACGGCACGCGTGGATATGCGCTGGAAAAAGGCGACGACTTCTTCGGTACGCCCTTCACAAGCGATGTTCGCGACAAGCATGTGGTGGTTTATCCCGAATATTATAGCACGTGGGACGCGCCCGATAAGCTCATCCCTTTCGCCGAAAAGTTTGCTTGGGCAAAGGATAACGACCCGCAATTGTTCAACGACTTGGCCAAGATGGTGAAGCGAACAAACTATGCTTTCGTGATGAACCCCGACCGCGTGTCGGCTTATTACTCGGCCAACTTCAGCGTAACGAAGGAGATTGGCGACCGTGTGCAGGTGATGTTCTACGCCAACAACTTCTGGAACACCATGCGCAGGGTACGTTCTACGCGCACTGGGCAAGAAACTTCGCTCTATGGCAGCTCGTATGTCCCCAACTTTTACTATGGTTTGGGGCTAAAGGTGAAGATATGATGCGAGGAGGAAGGAGAAGGGTAGTAAGGAGTAAGGTAGTAAAGCAGTAAGGAGAAAGGAGTAAGGTAGTAAGGAGTAAGGAGAAAGGAGAAAGTAGTAGGTAGTTAACTTATCAAGTTGACAACTCGTAAACTCGTGAACTCATCAACTTACAAACTCAAGATCTCGCCAACTCGTCAACTTATAAACAATGAAACAGATGCATAACATAACGATAAAGACACTGATTGCTGCGCTATTAGCCTGTGGTTTGAGTGCATGCAACTACGAAGAGTCGCTCGACACCATACCCGTGAGCGTGCAATTGGTGTATCCAGCCAACAGCATAGAGCCATATAAGGGTGTTCGGGTGGAACTAAAAGACGCACGCGCCTCGGTGTTCGTCGACTCTACCGATGCACAAGGCGTGGCTCATTTTCGTGTTCCGCCAGGAATTTACGATGCAAACAGCTCCTCTTCCTACAAAACCACCGAGTGGCGATACTTCTTTAACGCCTATCTCAACAAGGTTGTACTAAGTCCTGACAGCACAAACGCCCTGCAACTAAACCTGAAAATGTCTAAGAAGCGGGTACGAAAATAAATCTTGGGCGGCAAATTTACAAGCCCACCCCTACCTTTTCATTATATTATAACATCATTTTAAACCATAGTTATGAACAAAATTCTATTCACACTCGTAGCACTCGCTGCCCTATTCTGCGCCCCGCAAGCCATGCGAGCCGACGAAGCGGGTACGAAGAAGGTGCAATACCTCGTTGTGGTGCAAACAGATGGCACCAAAACGGAGTTTGCATTGGAAGACCAGCCCACGCTATCTTTTAAGGATGGCGACGTTGTTGTTACCGCTACTGATAAGGAAGTGACGTTCTCGATGCAAGACATCGACAACTATCATTTCGTTACCAAGACCGTTACAACGGGCATCCAAGACGTAGAAAACGCGCCACAAGCCAACGGCGAACCCACATATTCGCCTGCCGACACGTCTGTTTCGGGACTTAAAGCTGGAACAAGGCTCATGGTATTCTCTATCAATGGACAACTGCTGAAAACCATTGTGGCCACCGAAGACGGCAAAGCCAACGTTAACCTCACCGACTTAACGCCCGGCATCTACATCATCAAGACACCAACCAAAAGTTTTAAGGTGATGAAACGATAGGCCGCAGCCCTACATTGCTTCTACATGCACACGGCTGAAGCCCACATAATGGCATGGAGAACGATGCTGACAATGGCCGTTCGCACACAAAACAAATACAACAACATATTAAACGCATAAACGATAATCAGATGAAAAAGATATTACTCTCACTTTTTGCCATCGTAGCTTTGGCAACTAGCGGCTTCGCACAATCGTGGAACATGGTGATAACACGCGAAGATGGAACACAAGAGGCTATTCCTGCCTCGAAAGTGAAGAACGTTAAGTTTGAAATGGCCGACCAAAACGTGTCGCAAGTAATCATCAAAGAGCTTTACAATGGTGGCTGTCAGCCCGACAATGGCGGCCGATTCTTCCAGATGGACAAGGGATTTATCCTTTATAATAATGGTAATGAAGTGGCCGTTATCAACAATTTGGCCGTTGGAATTATAAGCCCTTTCAACTCGAATGCAGATAGTAAGTGGCTCAAAAATGGCAAGTTGGTTTACGACGGACAAGGTTATATCCCCGGCATTCATGGCATTTGGTATTTCCAAAGGGCACTCGTGATACAGCCTTACTCGCAAATTGTGGTGAATGTTAACGGGGCTATCGACAACACAAAGACTTATTCGAACTCCGTTAACTACGCCAACAAGGATTATTATGCCATGTACGACCCCGAATCGGGATACAATCACGGATTGTATTATCCATCCCCTTCAGAGCTTATCCCCACTTCTCACTATCTCAAGGCTGTGGAATACGGACAAGGTAACGGCTGGCCGCTCAGCGTAACGTCGCCCGGACTGTTCATTTTCCAAACAAAAGACGTAACACCGCACGCTTACGCCACCAACGTTTCCAACATCATCTATGCGCCCGGAGCGGCACAAAATCCTGTTAACGCCGACTTGAAAATCCCTACCGAATGGGTTATCGACGGCATGGAGGTGTTCAGTGCAGCCCACTTAGGAAAGAATGCCAAGCGATTGCCGGCCGAAATAGACGGCGGAAGCGTGCTGCTTACCAACCAACAAGGCCATTCGCTCTATCGAAACGTGGATAAAGAAGAAACCGAAAAGCTGCCCGAGAACAAGGGTAAGCTGGTGTATGGCTACTCGATGGGTGTAACTACGGGCGACCCGAGCGGCATTGATGCCGAGGCTTCCATAAAGAATGGTGCGCACATTATTTATATGGACACCAACAACTCCACCAACGACTTCCACGAAAGAAAGGCTTTCTCCATTAGAGGGAAATAAAATCCACTGCCTCTTTTAACCCTTTAACCCCATTCACCCCGTGTTATCCCTGCTTTTACTCGCACTTCCCCTCGCCTCGCCTGCCCTCCCAGCCGACACAACCACCGCCTTTCGCGACTTCTCGCTCGTGAAACAGGCCGACCCGTGGCTCACTTCGCCCAACGCTGCCGGCCTAACACGCTTCAACCGCCGCAACATCTCGGTGGCCGAAGTGAGTGGCAGCCTGGCTAAAGGCCATCTCATGGACTATTACCAGTCGGCCAACGTGGTGCAAGCAGGCGCAACGGTCGAGTCGTTCTTCAGGCTTAACCGCCGCAGCGTGGTGTATGGGCGAATGAGTTACGACAACTTCGCGGGCAAAAACATGCTTGGCTCGGCCTTCATCAGCCCCGAACGCAAGCCATTCGACCTGTCTGAAGACTCGCTAACCAACCCTGGTGACAAGCACCGCGACACGTATAACCTCGTGGGGGCTGTGGGAATAGACCTTTGGCGAGGGTTCTCTGTGGGCGCAAAGGCAGACTATACCGCCGCCAATTACGCCAAATACAAAGACCTGCGCCACCGAAACAGCTTGATGCAACTGCATTTTTCGCTCGGATTGTCCGCCCCAATTGGTACGCATTGGCAGTTGGGTGCCAACTATATCCACCGCCGAAGCACCGAGAGCTTGCGTTTTCGCACCTACGCCCGAATGGAAAAGGTGTACAAAACGCTGGTAGACTATGGTGTGTTTACGGGCGAAGTGGAGCAATATGGCAACAAAGGCTACACCGACGACACGCGCGAACAACCTTTCTTAGACGAACATAACGGACTTGCATTGCAAGCCGAAGGTCGCCTGGGAAAGGCTTTCGTGCTCTTCGTAGAAGCAAAAATGTTGCACCGTAGTGGTTTCTACGGCAACAATTCGCCTTACACCGTGGTGCACTTCAGGCACAAAGGCGACATATTCGAGCTGCGAGCCGTGGCCACATTGCGGCAAGCGCGCAACCTGCACCTGCTGTCGGCCGTTTTTTCTAACGAGAAATTGGAGAACAACAAAACCACTTATCGCGAGAACCAAACAGAAACGGGCAGTTCGTTCTACGATTATTTCGACCCGATAAAAACGTCTAACAAACGCTGGAA
Organism: uncultured Prevotella sp.; assembly: GCA_905373605.1. GTDB lineage: Bacteria > Bacteroidota > Bacteroidia > Bacteroidales > Bacteroidaceae > Prevotella. The sequence goes on along the minus strand of CAJPTO010000008.1, from coordinate 10,563 downwards.
CAACCTCGCCGTGGCCTATACTGCATGGATTGGGCTAACAGGCGACCAATCTGTGTGGACCATCTCGGCCGCTTTGCATGCCAACAACCGCCGAACGTCGGCCTATCTCTACCCCTACGTGCAGCGACAAGAGCTGCAAACCAACACGTTAAGCCTGCAAGCCACGCGCAACATCGCGCTCAATGCACGCCAGATGCTGGCACTTACCTTCGGTCTTTCGCACCTCTGGGGCAGCGGCGAGCCGTGGCAAACGGGCACATTGGCCACACCTAGCGACAAACAAACGCCACCCGAGGTGATGCAAGCCTATCTCTACCGCAACCATCACCTGCTAACGGCTCCGCAATGGGGCGTGCATGTGGCCGCCAAATACGCCTTCCGCCTGCCCCGTTTGTCTTTCCCGTTCTACGTTCGCGCGCAAACCACGTGGCGAAGAACCAACAAACCTTCGCCTTGGATTGACAACCAGCATCGCACAGAGGCCACCTTGGCCCTTGGATGCACGTTCTAACCAACACCATTCACTTCCCTTATGCAAACAACATTCTTAAAGCGAGCAAGCCTACTCTTGCTCTTTGTGCCATCGCTCCTTGCCGCACAGCCCCTAAAAACCGATGCAACCTATCGCTCGGGCAAGCTGAAAAACGGCCTAACTTATTTTATTCGCCACAACGCAAAAGAGCCTGGAGTGGCCGATTTCTACATTGCACAACGCGTGGGAAGCATACTTGAAGAGCCGCGCCAACGCGGATTGGCCCACTTCCTTGAGCACATGGCCTTCAACGGAACGAAACATTTCCGCAACGACGGCACCTCTCCGGGCATCGTTCCCTGGTGCGAAACCATCGGCGTTAAGTTTGGTACCAACCTCAATGCTTACACCAGCATCGACGAAACGGTGTACAACATATCGCAAGTGCCGCTGAAACGCGCCTCGGTTGTCGACTCGGTGCTGCTCATCCTGCACGACTGGAGCCACTACCTGCTGCTGCAAGACAAGGAGATTGACAAAGAACGCGGCGTGATACACGAAGAATGGCGCACCCGCCGCGCAAGAATGGCATCCCAGCGCATGTACGAACGCCTGCAACCCACCATCTTCAAAGGCTCGAAATACGAAGATTGCATGCCCATTGGCTCGATGGACATCGTGGATAATTTTCCTTATCAAGACCTCAAAGACTATTACCACAAGTGGTATCGACCCGACTTGCAGGCCATTGTGGTGGTGGGCGACATCGACGTTAACGACATCGAGGCCAAGATAAAGCGCACCTTTGCCGACATTCCCACACCTAAGAACCCCGCCAAGCGCACGTATTATCCCGTGCCAGACAACAAAAAAATGATTGTGGCCACCGAAAAGGATAGCGAACAGCCCATCGTACTGGCCGGACTCTACATGAAACATGCCGCAACTCCCTTTGCACAGAAAGCACAAACCAGCTATCTGCGCGATGCTTACATAGAAAACCTCATCACGGCGATGCTCAATGAGCGACTGGAAGCCGTCAAACGCCGCAACCCTTCGCCCGTGCTTAGTGCCTCGGCACGCACTGGTAGCTTCCTCGTTGCACAAACCAAGGAAGCTTTCGCCCTGTCGTTTGGCTGTAAGGAAAACGACATACGCGGCTCCATCCGCGCCGTTGTGGGCGAAGCAGAACGCGCTCGTCGCTTCGGTTTCACGCCTTCCGAACTGCAAAGGGCCAAAGCCGACGCCCTGCAACGCGCACAAACGCGCTTCGCCGAACGCAACGAACGCCGCAATCGCACGCTGGTGATGCAGGCCGTGCGCCATTTCCTGTCGGCCGAACCGCTGATAACGCCCGACGAACGCTTGGCCCTTACCAAGCGTTTCGATGCCGAAGTGTCGCTTAAAGAGGTGAACGAGGCCACGCGCAGCCTCATCTCCAACCAAAACCAGGTGCTAACGGTGCTGGCTCCACAAAAGGATGGCTTCGCCTTGCCCAGCAACAACGAGATGGAACAATGGGTTTTGCAGGCACAAGCCGACAACAGCTACCAGCCATTTAAGGAAGAAGCCCTGCCCACAACCCTCATCGAGCGCGCTCCTAAAGCAGGAACGATAGTGAGCGAACAGCCTTACGGACACTTCGGCGTTACAAAAATCACGCTGAGCAACGGCATCGAGGTGTTTGTTAAGCCCACAACCTATGCCAACGACCAGATAACCATGCGCCTATGGGGCGAAGGCGGCCTCTCGCTTTGCCCCGAAAAAGATGCGCCCAACTTCGCTTTCCTGCCCTCGGCAATAATCGATGGCGGCGTTGACACATTCTCTTCCGACAGGCTCGACAAGATGTTGGCAGGCAAACATGTGCGTGTTTCGCCTTTCGTTGGCCAGGAAACGCAGGGCATCAGCGGACAATCTAACGGCCGCGACCTACGCACGATGATGCAGTTGGCTTACCTCTACTTCACTGCTCCGCGCAAAGACACCATCGCTTTCGCTGCAAGCATGGACCGCCGACGCAGCATGCTGAAGAACCGCAACGCCAATCCGCAGGTGGAATACAACGACTCGATGTCGATTATCGTGTATGGCAACAACGAGCGGACAGCCCCATTCACCCTCGATCGCTTGTCTAAGGTGAGCTACGACCGCATTTTGCAGCTCTATCGCGAGCGCTTTGCCGATGCCACGGGCTATAAAATGCTGCTCGTGGGCAATGTAAACCTCGACTCGCTTCGCCCACTGCTCTGCCAATATGTGGCCTCGTTGCCCGCCGCCGGCCGAAAAGAAACATTCGCAAACAACTTTCCGCAGGTGCGCAACGTGAACGAAACGCACGTCTTCACCAAGAAGATGAACACGCCATCTGCCCTTGTAACCATCGTCTACACCTTCGACTTGCCCTTCACACCCAAGGCAGATGTGTCGCTAGATGCCCTCCGCCGCGTGCTTACCATCGCCTATACCGACAGCGTTCGCGAAGAGAAAGGTGGTGCGTATGGCGTTGGCGTGCAGGCCGAGATAGACAAGAACAGCACACCCAACGCGCTGTTGAAGATTGGTTTCCGCACTGGCCCCGAGAAATATACCGCCTTGATGCCCATCGTTTACAGGCAGTTGGAACACGTGGCACAAGGTCGCATCAACCCCGAAAGCATCCAAAAGATTAAGGCTTACCTCAAAAAAGCCTACCAACAAGAGGTGCTTACCAACGACTATTGGAACCAAACGGTGTACAACCACCTGCGCTACGGCATCGACAGCTACACAGGTTACGAAGCTCTGATAGACCAACTGTCGGCTGCCGACATACAAAAGGTGGCGCAAACCATCCTCAATTGCAACCGGCGGATTGAAGTGACGATGAAATCGGAATAGGAAAGGGCGAGGCTAAACGTCATCACCTTACTCATTACCCGGCAAAACATCTTACACAAACCTCATGAAGAAAGGGGGTAAAGCCAACCAATCCGGTTGACTTTACCCCCTCTTCGTTACATGGCATTGCCCAATAAGCGTTGCATTCCCACACATGTTGCATGCTGATGCGTGCGAATATGCACCAAAAAGCTTTGCCCTTGGAAAATTACACCCCTTGAACAACGGCGCATTTACCACCATCTTGTGGGGCTATCACTGGCTAATGGCACACTACAAGCATCTTGTAGCAACAGTACCAGAGCCTTGTAGCAACAGTACCAGAGCCTTGTAGCGACAGTACAAGCACCTTGTAGCGACAGTACAAGATGCGTTGTACTGACAAATACGATGCAAGTTCGTTGAGAAACGAGGCTATGAAGCCAATACTTTTCGACTATAACGCTGCTGTTTCCTTACGCCAGTTCAGGACTAAGAAGCAGTAGTTACGCCAACTAAGGCCTAACGCACACCTTTTCTACACTGCCATCGCTATACTTCACGATGTTTATCCCCACTTCGGGTGCAGAAAGGCGTTGACCGCGCAGGTTAAATCGGGCCACTTCCGTGCGTTCTCCCACAGCTTTTATGGGTGCGATGGCAGTTGTGTTGTGCGGTTCTATGTGGCAACGTGCGGCATTAACGATGTGATGCGTGGCATTGTCGATAACCAATACCACCACATGCAGGTTGTTTTTGTTTTGCATCGTCCATTGCTGTCCCGCTCCCTTAAACACCGTTTTGTGTTCAATGGCTTGGTCGGCCACAGCTTTCTTGGGCAGCGAGCCTTGCAAACCATCTTCAATGCCTAAAAAAGATCGTGCCACATGGTTGAACTTAAGGCCGTAAACGTAGCTCGGCGACTTGATAAAGAGGTCGAGGAACTCGTTCTCGCCCAACAAACCCTCAACATCATGGAAACTGTTTGCTTGCGCCCAACTGGCATTATGCATGCTGTCTTCCTGCAAAACGTATGCTAAGGCATATTTGGCATCTGATAAATTGGTGCGAAAGGTGGTGGTGGATTGCACATTAACAGCTGACCCACTTGCATTCCATTGTGCCTTTACATCGACATCCATCAATGCCCCAAGCTGTTTAACCGCTTGATAATAGTCCTCTCCCGTAAAGCCCGCCACTTTATTGTCGCGTGCAGCCAACACATAAGGCAAACCAAATTTGCCTTTAACAGGAGGTTTATATCCAAAAACAGTCATGGGATCTCTGCCTTGATGTATGGCAATCCCGATAAAGTCGTCGGGATGATGCTTTGCCAGATACTCCATTACTGCCGTTGCACGCGGACAATACTGACACCACGTGGCAGTGTAATCTTCAAAAACCACTCGTTTTACTGGCACTTTGGTAAGTACGGTGATATCGAGTGTGGAGATAGTGACCGTACTCTCATTGTATTTCCCGTTAACGTGGCTCACTTCGCATACAAGTTGCGTGTCGCCAAGCTTGTTTTGGGTGGGAATGGCAACATGTAGCTTGCCCGACTCGCCCGGTTTGATGGGTTCTGCCAAGCGAACGTCTTTCTCTTCCACCACTTTGCCGTCGATGCTAGCCTTATAATGGAAAGAGGAAACGGCTTTGCTGCCATAGTTCACACACGAAAATGTGCCTTTGGCATCGCTTGCACCTTTGGCAATGAACAGACGCGGTGCTGCAATGGGGGCTAAGTTGTTCTCGCCATAGGCGGCGAAGGCCGTTAAACAGACACATAACACGGCCATAAGCGCAGAAAAGCGCAACGATAGTAGTCTTTTCATGTTATTTTAGTTTATGAGTTTTTATTCTAGTTCATGAGTTGTTATTTTAGTTCATGAGTTCATGAGTTTTTGAGTTCGTTAGTTTAGGAGTTATTCTGTTTACACTTTAACATGATTATGAAAGCGATGCGCCAACAACGCATTTGGCGTAACTCCATTGAAAAGGTGAAAAGATGGCTAACGCCTACATACATTTGGCTTAACAGCTTACCAACTTAACTTCTAACACATCTCCTTAACTACTTAACTAAACCATCATCTCCCCACCACAACTTTAGTTGTCTTTCCGTTCATACGAACCAAATAAACGCCTTGGGGCAAGCTATTGAGGCTGTCAATGTTGCGTCCAACGAGCGTTCCTTGCAGGGTATACACGGCATTTGCATTGTCCTGGCTGCCGCGTTGCAGACGTTGTATGCCCGTTGCATTGCTGTTAAACTTCAGCGTGACGGTGGTGAGCAGCTTTCCAGGCTTTGCTTCTTCTTCGTTTTCATCACTGTCCGTGGTGTAAAAACGAAGAATAGCCGTGCAATGACCAGCATCGAGGATGGTCAGTTCGGTTTCAAGAGAGCGGTCGTTGTTGGTGTTGTCGACCTTGTTCTCGGCGAAAGGTTCAATCTTTGCCGCACCTGTGTGGTACAAACCTTTTTCTTCCCAATAGTTACACTCGCTGGGGAAGCACACTTGCAAGGCCGAACTGCCATTATCTATATCCACAATCTCGGCAGTAAGCATCACTTTAAGGTCTTTCCCTGTGGTGTTTCGCACCTTTAATCCTGTATGGATAACCTTACGGTCGCCAAATCCGCCGTCTTCCATCTTATTGAACGACAGCGTTGCGCCCTCGGTAACAACCTTACCACTGGCGTCTACCAATACGAGTTCACGACTATTGCCTTGCGCCATCATTGAAAGCGCGCTGCAAAACAATACACTTAAAAGTAAAAATTTTCTCATTTGATTTCTTATTTTAAACTTATCTATTTCATTAAAAGGACCTCATTCCAACCCATCGACAAAGAAGGCAAAACGGATCTTTAAAGGTGAAAGGGTGAAAAGGTGAAAAAGTGAAAGGATGGCTAACGCCTTTTAAAGGTGAAAAGGTGAAAAGGTGAAAAGGTGAAAAAATAAATATGTCCTTATGTTCTTCTGTCAAAAAAGACATGTACTCCTGTCAAAAGAGCATGTACTTCTGTCAAAAGGCATGTGCTTCTGTCAAAAGACATGTGCTTCTGTCAAGACATGCAACATTACATACCACTCCCCTCTCCCCCTGGAGAAGGCTTGGGGGTGAGCCTACTTTGCTTTTGCTCTTTCCACTTGCACCACTCCGCCCTCGTTATACACGAACGCCACCACCCAAGCCTTGTCGGCATTGATGTCATTGGGCAGCTTTAGCCTGTGGTTGAAAGTCTTTTCGCCATTGGCAGGCAAGCTTATCTCCTCGCCCCAATCACCGTTTAGCGTGGCGCGGAACACATGGTTGTGCACATAATCTTGCTTAAAGACATTCTTAGGAAACTGCTGTGGGGCTACAATCCCATCCTCAATGAGCCAGAGTTGCAGCTTACCATCCACATTCTCGGCCAAAGTGCGTGCAGAAGTGTTTACTTGTAACTCGCGATTGGCGGCATCGTAGGCGGTTGTGAGCTTCAGTTGCATGGCCGATTCGTTTTCCATCGCCGTGCGTATCTTTGCTGCCCACGCGTCTTTTATCGGCCCCGCATGTTGCCTATTCACCAAAACATTCGGCAAACTGTTGGACACGCCCCAATGTTCGGCATAGCTATTGCCCAGCGGTGTGGCCAAACCACGCGTCTTTGCGTTGGGCATAACGGCCAGTTTGCCACCATGAATGGCCACCACAACGAGCGTGTCCGCCCCATATTGCGCCTGCAATCGCGCCAGCTCTGCTGCGGCGGCAGGGCAGTTAAGGCAGCGTTGACCCGTAAATTCTTCTACAAGCACCTTGCGTTTGGCGGTTGTTGCAGGCATCTCGATAAGCCTGTCGCCCGGTGCGATGTCGTTGCATGCCCCCAAGAAAAGGGTGGCAAGCAGTATGTGTGATGGTTTGATGTGCATTATCTATTGTGTTTCGGCCTCATCCCCTACCTCTCTCCAAGGGGAGAGGGGAGTAAATAGCCTTGTTAGTTATTTTGTTTGTATTTGATTTATGCCCAATAAGCCTGTAAAAACATCTCGCTTAGGCCGTTCTAATGTTCCAATTCTGCCATGTCCTTGCGTATTTGCTTTAGCGAAAACTTGCAATACGCACATGAAGAACTTCAAAACCTCAAACCTAACCTAGAAATTATAGTTATAAGATAGCGTTGCGCCCTTGGTAGCAGGGATGTATCGGCACACGCCCCCACTGCAATTATATCCGTCGCGCGTGCGTCCGTAACCCAGTTGCAGGCGATGTGCGCCGCTGTTGAGCGTCACCAAGGCCTGGTAATAGTGCGTATGGGTGGAGCCAGCGTTGTAAAGGTCGCTCACGGTGAACATCCAATGGCGTGCCAACGACAGCTCTGCAAGGCCGAAAAGCCAGTCGCCGTCATCGTCTTTCGATTGCAAGTATTGTGCTTCGGTGCGCAAAGTGGTGCGTGGAGCCAACTTCCAATTCACGTCGGCCACGAAGATGTTGGCCTTAATCATACCCCCTTCGCCCTCAACCACCGTTTTGTTGTAGCGTTGGTTGGCATACATCAGCGTGGTTTGCAGCGAAGGATTCCATTTTTTGTCCACCTGCAGGTTCAGGTCTTGATAGTAAGTGGCATCTCCCCACGCCCAGAAAGCCGAGCCATAGCCATCTGTTCCCTTGCCGCCATGCACGTTTTGGTCGATGCCGTGCACGTGCGAGAACCGCAATCTCAATGTTGTGCCGTAACGTCCGCCTAGCGTTGTGCCCTTTTTGAGCGTGTAGCCGGCGGCCGCTTGATAAGCCCATTCGCCCAGCGGTTGCGTGGCATAGGGGCGAAGCGCGGGCAAAGCGTAGGTGTGTTCGTAGGTGAAGGCGGGCAGATGATTGATGAACGACGACGTACCCACCATGCTTCGGCTAGACCGAAATCCCATGTTCACGCTGCGTTTTGCCTGTAATTGCAGGCTAGCACCGCGCTTGGAGTACATCGCCGACAGCATGGCCACATAGCCGTTGCGATAGATATATCCGTTGTCTGCCGTTGGGTCCTGCCCTTTTTGGGCGTATTCGGCCAGCACATTGTAGCCGGCGTGCTGCCAAACGGCACGAACATCGTAAGCCAAAACGTTGCGGGGCAGCCGCAGACGATGGTTGGCATCGGCCATTATCACCTCGTCTGGCTCGTATTTGTTCACCATCGATGCGCCCACTCTGAAAGAGTGATTGTTCTTTTCCAAGCCCTTGAACCATTCTTCAAAGCGCAACGTCATGCTGCCACCAGCAATAAAGCCCGGGTTGAGGTGCCAATATCGGCGTTGTTTGCCAGCCACGGCCTTCACCGAGACCCCTGGCAAGAGGTTTGCCATTATTTTTCCGCCCAGCAGAGCATTGTCTATCCCCAAGCTTCTCTCCTCGTATGTGCGGAGGATGAAGCCCGAACCAAACTGCTCGTACACCGTTCCGGCGACGACATACACGCGATCTCCGCCCCAACTTACAAAATAATGAGGCACGCCCCAACCCTTGAAATCGGGTTCGAAGCCAGGCAAGGGATGCTGCAAATACTCCATCCGCATCCCAGCACCAAACTGTTTGAAGGTTGCTCCCAGTTCGATGTAAGTGTTGTTCAGAAAGTCGCCGTTGGCTTTTGTTGCGCCCGTCCGTGTGTCGTTTTCGGGCAACAGCATGTCTGTTTGTATCGACCCGTGCAGGTCGATGGTAGCTTTCTGCCCCTCTTGTGCAGCCGTTGCAAGCGGCAAGGCATAAAACAAGGCCATTGTGAAAGCCTTTCCCCAAGGTTTCCAACAAGCTCGGCAGGCCTTGGAGGGTGTGTTTGGGTGTGTTGCTTCGATGCTTCTGCCCAACAAACGTTGCAAGGGCAAGCCCATCCAACGTCTTTGCCGGGGTTGTAATGTAAGCTTCATTTTTTTAGATGGTGTTTTTGAGATTTCGTTCAGAAACATAATCGTTTTGGTTTGTGTGGCTTTAATATTTGTTTTAACATTTGGCGGTTCTTGAGAAACGGCGTGAAAACACCTCTAGAACCCAACCATACAAGCGCGTTTGTCGCCCTGTGAAGTAGTTTATCCTGATAAGTTTCGGCCACGTGTGCAGCCAAGCGTTGTTAGGCATCGCCAGATGCCCGCTTACTTGCAAGCCTTTATTTTCTCGAAAAGCTCATCTTCGGCCCCATCAGTATACCCATTGTGCTTGTAAACGATGTTGCCTTGCCCATCAAGCAGCAGGGTATAAGGTATCATCTGCACGCCTAGGGCCCGTTTCAATTCACCATTGGGGTCGAGCAACACGTGGTACGTCCAACCGTTCTCGTCCACCAGAGGTTTCACTTTATTGATGTTCTGTGCTTGGTCAATGCCCACGGCAACGATTTTCACGCCCGTTTCGCTTTTCCAGTCTTCATACACCTCGTCGATGGCCTTCAGTTCGCGGTTACAAGGTTTGCACCAAGTAGCGAAGAAAGCCACGACAAGTGGTTTTCCGCCATTGCTCAGCGTGTCTGTTCTCACGCTGTTTCCGGCGATGTCTTTAAGTGTCACGTTCGGCAATCGTGTTTGAGCGCCTGCGACAAGAGCCACCATGAGGGCGGCGATAAGTAGATTTAGTTTCTTCATCGTGGTATCTTGAATTGGGTTTACAAAGTTACGGAAAATAGTTGAAAGTGTAAAGAAAAGCCAAAGTTTTTTTTCGTGTTCCTAATATATAAGGAATGGGAGCACCGAAACATGAACTTGGGAAGCGTGCTTCGAACAAGGAAACACAAAACATAACAAATTTAATCATTTTTTACATCCAATGCTTGCTCATTAGCTAAAAAAAGCCTAACTTTGCAGCATCTATATCCATACAAAGAAACTTCGAAACATTTTCGTAAAGCCAAATGGGCATCGCGAGCAGGGCAAAAAGCCTTGTTAACTCGCCAACTCGTTAACTTGTCGCCTGATAAGAGAACAGACGGTTAAGCCCAATAGGCAGCGTGAAGCCATTTCGGAACGCTGCCTTGGCAGAAAACTACGTTGCACACGAACATGAATAATTCCGGCAACATGCAGCTGACGGAATTTGTAATTATTTGTCACAGGAAAACTAACACCAACAAAAATAAGGTTAAAAGAATATGGCTTACATGTCACAAGAAGGCGTAAAACTGGTTGTCTTCTGCACATTTGTAGCTAGGTATTTCGCCAGCGGCGATTTTGCTGAATATGTCCATAATATGTAATTTTTAGGTTGTTAGC
>CAJPTO010000007.1 GCA_905373605.1 uncultured Prevotella sp. | reverse complement strand
CAACCACGCCGTGAGCGGAGACATCATCGTCAAAGTGGCACCGGGATGGAGAATTTACAACGAGGAAACCAAGGAAGAGCAATTGCCTGCAACGGCCAACCTGCCCTTCCCCATCATCATTTACGGGGCTGGCGTTAAGCCTTGCACCATCGCTACGCCCGTAACCACCAACCGCATTGCGCCAACCATTGCCCGTTTCATCCGCATCAGGGCTCCCAACGCCTGTGTTGTGCCGCCGCTCCCACTCAAATAAAATGAGCGTAAAGGCCGATTGACGACCAATATAGAGCCGTATAAACCAATTTATTTGTAATTTTGCAGACGCTTAGGCCATAAGCCTATGCCCGGACAACGGCAAAACGCTTGACTTGCTTATGCCGATGATGCAAAAATTCAGCTACACAACACAGATAACACAACGAAAATGAATTTAAATAAAATCCTACAATCGCTCTTCGGCAATAAGTCGACGCGCGACATGAAACTCATCCAACCCCTTGTTGAAAAGGTTAAGGCCACTTACGATGACATCAAGGCCCTCTCAAACGACCAACTGCGCGCCAAAACAAAAGAAATACAGGCTTATGTGCAGAACGCAGCAAAGGAACAGAAAGAAAAAATTGCCGAACTGAAAGCGAAAATCGAAGAAACGCCCATCGATGAGCGCGAAACGCTGTTCAACCAGATTGACAAACTGGAGAAAGAGGCCCTCGATGTTTACGAAGTAGCCCTCAATGAAGTGATGCCTGTGGCCTTTGGTATCATGCACGACACGGCCAGACGCTTCACCGAGAACGAGGAAATCGTGGTGACAGCAACCGACTTCGACCGCGATTTGGCCGCCACAAAAGACTTTGTGCGCATCGAAGGCGACAATGCCATCTATTCCAACCACTGGATTGCAGGCGGAAACGACACCAAGTGGGACATGATTCACTATGATGTGCAAATTTTTGGCGGTATCGCATTGCACCAAGGAAAGATTGCCGAGATGGCCACGGGTGAAGGAAAAACGCTCGTTGCCACGCTACCCGTATTCTTAAATGCGCTTACGGGCAACGGCGTTCACGTGGTTACGGTGAACGATTACTTGGCAAAGCGCGACTCCGAGTGGATGGGACCGCTCTATATGTTCAATGGTCTGTCGGTTGATTGCATTGACAAGCACCGTCCCAACTCGCCCGAACGCCGAAAAGCCTACATGGCCGACATCACGTTTGGTACAAACAACGAATTCGGTTTCGACTATCTGCGCGACAACATGTCGAACTCACCCGAAGATTTGGTGCAAAGGTCGCACAATTATGCCATCGTCGACGAGGTCGACTCGGTGCTTGTAGACGATGCCCGTACGCCACTTATCATCTCTGGGCCTATCCCCAAGGGCGACGACCAGATGTTTGAAGAGTACCAACCGCTGGTGGAACGCCTCGTGGATGTGCAACGCAAACTGGCCACACAATATCTTGCTGAGGCCAAACAGCTCATTGCAGAAGGACAAGAAAAAGACGACCAGAAGAAGATGGACGAGGGTTTCCTCTCGCTTTACCGCTCTTTCAAGTCGCTGCCAAAGAACAAACCGCTCATCAAATACCTCTCTGAAGAGGGCATCAAGGCTGGAATGCTGAAAACCGAAGAGGTTTACATGGAGAACAACAACCGAAAGATGCCCGAAGCTGTGGCTCCGCTCTACTTCGTTGTTGACGAAAAGCAGAACTCGTGCGACCTTACCGACAAGGGAACTGAATGGCTTGCCAAGCAAGTGAACGATGCCAACCTCTTCGTATTGCCCGACATCGCCACACAACTCTCGGCTCTCGAGGCCGATAAGACCATGAGCGACGAGCAAAAGGTGGAACTCAAAGACCAACTGCTGAACCACTACGCCGTGCAAAGCGAGCGTGTGCACACGCTGCAACAGCTGCTTAAGGCCTACACCATGTTCAATAAAGACGACGAATATGTGGTTATCGACGGCGAAGTGAAGATTGTTGACGAACAAACGGGCCGTATCATGGAAGGCCGACGCTGGAGTGATGGATTGCATCAGGCTGTAGAGGCCAAAGAACACGTGAAGGTGGAAGCCGCCACGCAAACATTCGCTACCATTACACTGCAAAATTATTTCCGCATGTACCACAAACTGGCTGGCATGACGGGTACAGCATCTACCGAAGCAGGCGAGTTCTGGGACATCTACAAGCTAGACGTTGTGGAAATTCCCACCAACCGACCCATCGCACGCAACGACATGGACGACCGCGTGTACAAAACCGCACGCGAAAAATATGCTGCCGTGATTGAAGAGATTGAGGATTTGCGCTCCAAAGGCCGCCCCGTACTGGTGGGTACAACGTCGGTTGAAATCTCCGAATTGCTCAGCAAGATGCTCAAGATGCGCCAAATAGACCACGAAGTGCTCAATGCCAAGCAACACCAAAAGGAAGCTTCCATCGTTGCAAAGGCAGGACAAAGCACCAATGGCTTGGGTGCAGTGACCATTGCAACAAACATGGCCGGCCGTGGTACCGACATCAAGCTGTCACCAGAGGTGAAAGCCGCAGGCGGTTTGGCCATCATCGGTACCGAAAGGCACGAGAGTAGGCGTGTTGACAGGCAACTTCGCGGTCGTGCCGGACGACAAGGCGACCCGGGTTCTTCCGTATTTTACGTGTCGCTCGAAGACAAATTGATGCGCCTTTTCGCTTCAGAACGCATCGCACGCATCATGGACCGCCTTGGGTTTAAAGATGGAGAACGCATCGAAAGCCCAATGATTTCGAAGAGTATCGAGCGTGCACAGAAGAAAGTTGAGGAAAACAACTTCGGTATTCGTAAGCACTTGCTGGAATACGACGACGTGATGAACAAGCAACGCACCGTGATTTACGAGAAGCGCCGCCACGCTTTGATGGGCGAACGCATCGGCATGGACATCACCAACGTTATTTGGGACCGCGTTATCAACATCATACAAACCAACGACTACGAAGGTTGCAAAGAGGCTTTCATCAAGATTTTCGCCATGGAATGCCCCTTCACCGAAGAAGAATTTATCAACACGCCGCGCGAAGAACTGGAAGAGCGAACCTTCCAAACGGCAATGGGCACCTTCAAACGCAAAACCGACCGCCTGCAAGAGGTTACTTTCCCCACCATAAAAGAAGTATACGAGACGCAAGGCGACCGCTTCGAGCGCATTGTTGTGCCAATTACCGACGGCAAACGCCTCATCAACATCGTTTGCAACCTCAAAGAGGCTTATGACACCGAAGCCAAATCGGTGATTAAGCAGTTTGAGAAAGACATCATGCTGCACATCATCGACGATTGCTGGAAAGAAAATCTCCGCCAGCTTGACGAACTGCGACACAGCGTGCAAAACGCTTCCTACGAGCAGAAAGACCCACTGCTGGTCTTCAAACTTGAGAGTGTGAAGCTCTTCGATAACATGGTGAACGAAATGAACGACCGCATTACAAGCCTGCTGATGCGTGCCCAGTTGCACGTTGAAGACCGCGTACAAGAGGCCGCTCCCGAGGTTCGCCAACAGCAACAGTACACCGAGAGCAAACAAAACCTCGATGAAGAGGCGCAACGCTCGGCACGCGAACACGATACACGCGAGAGTGCCTCACAACAAAGGCGCACACCGATAATGAAAGACCAGATGCCAAGACGCAACGACCCATGTCCTTGTGGTAGCGGAAGGAAGTTTAAAGACTGCCACGGAAAGGGCATCGTCTAAACGAAACGCGTGGATAAAAGTTGGTTGTTGCAAGCACGATGCTGCACAGCAAAACCAACCATAGGCATAAAAACCACCATTTCTTCTCCTCGCAAAGGCGTTTTGCGGGGAGAAGAACAAAACAACAACGCGGCTCTACACTAAGCTGAGCTTTGCAAAAGCCGCACAAACAAAAACAAAAGATGCAAGTTAACATCAGCAACTTGACTAAAAATTACGGGGATAAGACGGCTGTTTCTATCCCCGTTTTTGCTATGTCCGACAATGAGATTGTGGGACTTGTGGGAAATAACGGTTCAGGTAAGACAACGCTCTTCCGACTTCTCACCGACTTGGTGAAGGCAGACACGGGCGAAGTGAGCCTTAACGGCATAAACCCCACACTAAGTGAAGCATGGAAAAAACACACAGGCGTGTATCTTGATGAGGGTTTCCTCATCGACTACCTCACTCCCGAAGAATATTTCGACTTCATTGCAAGCATCTCAGACATCAGCCAAGAAGACTTGCAAGAAACCTTGCAGCAATTCGAGACCTTTATGGGCGGCGAGATATTGGGACAAAAGAAGTTGATACGCGACTTCTCGGCAGGCAACAAGCAAAAGGTGGGCATCATTGCCACCATGCTTGCGCAACCCCAATTCCTCATCCTTGATGAGCCGTTCAATTTCCTCGATCCAACCAGCCAAAACGCCTTAAAAGCCATCCTCACCAAGTTTGCAAAGCGCGAAGGCACAACGGTTATCGTGTCTAGTCATAACCTGCAACACACCATTGACATCTCGTCGCGCATTGTTTTGCTTGAAAAAGGCCTTATCATCAACGACTTCAAAACAGTAGACACGGCCGCAATACAAGAGTTGGAAAACTATTTCGCTGCGCAATAAGCAGCATCGTGCAACGCTTCTGCACCCTCTTTACACGCCAAAACGCAAACAAGCAGGCTGCCAAGGTGTGCTTGTACCACTAGCCATTAGTGGTAACAACTTGAAATGCACACCTCTCGAGCCACAAATGCATGGATAGCCATAAAAAGAAAAACAAAAATGGAATTGAGAGAAGAAATAGAGCCCGACTTTGAAACAGCAGAAAGGCTATATCCCATTGTGTTAAAGTCCATTATGGACTACACCGAGTATTGCGATGAAAACGGAGATGAAGATTTTAGTGAATACGAAAAGTTGGCAACTTCGCTTCATCAGCTCACAGGGAAAGACATGTCGCAATATAATCTTTGGGAATGGTGGGAAGAAGAGGGCGCAGAAGTGCTTGCTTTCAAAATTGCATTGCCTAATCCTAAAGTGGTTGATAACGTCACAAAGGAAGAATTAACCGAGCTGGTAAGCAGATTAAAGGCCATTAAAACACTTAACGAGCAAGACACAAGTCTTAAAGCGAAGTTCATCTATCACTTGGATGAATACTATTTCCGTTTCTTAGAAATCAACTTTAAGACATTCGATTACGCTTTTTTTGAAAGTCATAAAGGCAGCAACGGAAATTATTTTGAATACACCCAGCAACAAATAATAGAACGACTATGGCGTTAAGACCGGCCAAAACCATGTCGCTTAGAACAAGCCATAAGCAAACACATTTCTTTGCTTACGATGCGCCTATGGCTTCCCAAATTAATTTGTGCTCCACTCCACTATAACAAGGTGGTAAGCAGAGCCGATACAACGTTGTCCTTTTGCAGCAAGGCAGTGGCCAGCGCGTCAATCTTCGTGCGCCTTCAGCACGCGATGGGGCATGTTTCCATGTCCGAGCAACTCTATTGGGCAGCCGAAGTGTTCGCTAAGTTCATCGGTGGAAATCTCAGGCGTGTCGTGATAGTGCAGTGTTCTGTTCACACAAGCCACGGCTTTCACGTTTTGCAGGATGGTTCCAACGTCGTGACTCACGATGATGATGGCACAATCGCGGTTGATAACATCGAGCATCTGGTACATTTGCTCTTGGAAACGCTTGTCGATGTAGGTGTTAGGCTCGTCTAGCACCACCACTTCGGGGCGCGAAACGATGGCACGGGCCAACAGCACACGCTGCAATTGCCCACCGCTAAGCGAGCCAATGGGTCGCTGGGCAAAGTCTTCCATGCCGAGTTTTTCGAGAGTTTGTTCCACTTGTTGCCTGTGAGCGTCCTTGAAAGAAGCAAACAGCTTCTTCTCACGGCTAAGCCCCGACAGCACCACTTCTTCTACCGAGATGGGGAATTGCCTGTCGATGTCGTTGTATTGTGGCAAGTATCCGATGGTTATCTCTGGCACTTGCCTACCCTCCCGGAAGTAAGAAACCTTGCCCGAAAAAGGTTTTAGCATGCCCAGGATAACGCGCATGAGGGTAGTTTTGCCGCCACCGTTGGGACCGATGACACCAAGGAAGTCGTGGTCGAACACTTCCAGCGACACGTTTTGCAAGGCCACCTTCTCTTCGTAGCCTGCAAACACGTGTTCAAGTGTGATGATGGGTTGTCTTTTTGGGGTCATTTCAGCGATTTGGATACCTTTATCATCTCTTTAGACCAATCGTATGAGAGCGGGTTGAAGTCGACAACTTCTGCCCCGACAGCGTTTGCAATGGTTTCAGAGTTGCGGTTGGCAAACTCTTTTTGCATGAAAAGCACGCGCACCTGCTTGGCCTTTGCACTGTTGATGATTTCTTTTATCTGGGCGGCAGACGGCTCGCGACCCTCGTCTTCGATGAAAATCTGCTGTAAGTTGTACTCGTGCGCATAGTAAGTGAGCACGGGATGGTAGATAAGGAATGTCGTTACCTTCTCTTTCGTGAGATTTTCCAGAATTTGGTTGTTTGTGTCTGCAATCTTGTTGAGCAGCGTTTCGAGGTTCGCCTTATAGTAAAGGCTGTCTTCCTTGTCGATTTGCAACAGAGCCTTATAGATGTTCTGCGCCATGACAGCTGCGTTTTTGCAGCTCATCCACGTGTGCGGGTCTGGCACATCGTCGGTGCTTTCAATGGGTTCGATACCTTCCGACGAGTCGATGATGATGGTATGCGGTGCATTTGCCTTAAGTCGTTTCATCCACGTTTGCTCAAATCCGATGCTGCCCACTTTGACATATAGGTCGCTATGCGAGAGTTCAATCATTTGTTGTGCTGTAGGCTCGTAGGTTTCGGGGTTTCCACCTATGGGAACCATCGTCTTAACGTCAAAGTGGTTGCCAGCAATGGCCTCGACAAAATATTTCAACGGTTCAATTGTCACCATCACCGTCCGTTTATTTCCGCCCTTAGATGGTGCACACGAAACGAGCAACAGCACCGCGAAAGCGAAGAAAAGGGATATTTTTTTGTACATAAGCATTTTAAATTAAGAAGCTAGCACCGAACACAAGTAGGGCGAAGCGAATGAATTTTCCGATTGTCATGCTAGTCACGGTAATGGTTATGTTGGCCCGCATCAGTCCAAGCACCACGGTAATGGCACTTCCGAGGATGGGCAGAAAGGCGAAGAAGCCCATCCAAGCCCCCCTGCCTGCCATGAATTTTTCGGCGCGTTGCAGTTTCTCGGGCCTCACATGGAGGTACTTTTCTATCCAGTCTGTACGTCCTAGTCGGCCAACGCCGTAGTTTATCATGCCGCCAATGACGTTGCCTGCGGTGCCATAAAGGATGAGCGGCCAAGCATCTAGTCCGGCCGCTTGCAGGCCAACCATAACGGCTTCGCTACTGAAGGGGATGACACTACCTGCCAAGACGGCGGAAAGAAACATGCCCCAGTATCCATAATTGACGAGAAGGGCTATAAGGGTATCCATAAGTTGCAGACGGTGAGTAAGGTTGCTGCAAGCCACAGCACGCAAAACACGATGTTGGTGGCTGCTGTTCGGGTGAGAGTGATGAAGTGGGCGATGAGTGCTGCCGTGTTAATGATGAGTATGGGCAGCAGGTTGTCGGCGTGTTGGGGTTGCAACACGATGGCGGCAATGGTGAAGAGGTCTACCACAATCACCATTTCGTAAATCATGCGGTTGCGTATCTTGTCGTTACGACTGCTTCGAAGATAATGAACAATGCCAATGAACGACACCAACACCAAGAAAAAGAAGGTGGCGATGTGGTTGTGATTGAGCTGTTCGTATTGCAACAGGGGGGCAAAGACGGCCAAGTCGGTGAAATGTTGCACGAAAATTTCGGGCTGACCCATGTAAACATGGTAAGCCCCAACGAACCAATAGGGGACGATGAGGCCTAAAACGGATGCCCAAAAGTTGCGCCAACTCATGGCTAACACGTTGGTGGCGTGCAAAATCCATAGCAATGGCACGAAAAAGAGTATCTGAACGAACATCGTTGAGGCCACACCGATGAACAGATAGGCATAAAATGTGGAGCCAGATGCCGTTCGGTCTTGGTAGGCTTTGAACACAATGAGGTAGAAAGCGGCAAAACAAGTCTGAACCAATGCGGCTGATGGCGAGGTGAAGAGGTAGTTGGCGGCGCAGGTTAGCACCAAGAAGGCGCACGAAACCATGCGGCTATATACGCGAAGAAGGGCATTGACGTTGTTAAACTCCACCATCAGGTAGGTTGAAACGGCCAGGCACACGAATTCGAACCAGAGGTTTTCTGCCACCAGTCCGCTTGCCAAGAACACCAACACGGCGTACACGGCCGTGAAGGAGAGTGTCATCCTGCTTTCTGCAATCCTGTTTTGTAATCTCTTTACTACCATATTTGTTCGTTTCGGGCTTTCTTTGGCTTACCCGTTGCTTGCTTGCGAGCTTATGGGGCTGTGAGTTGGTGAGTTTATCAATTGGCGAGTTCTTGAGCTTTTTGAGTTTATGAGTTGGTACGCTTGTGAGTGGGTAAGTTGATGAGCTTGTGAGTTTATTCGTATGATTATGTCTTTGAGTGTTACTTACACACGCAAAACTTATCAACTCACAAGCTTACCCACCCCACCAACTCAGAAACTAACTAACTCACAAACTCATCAACTGATTAACTCAACTCCAAAACTAACAGCCTCATTAGCTCATTAACTCACCAACTCATAAACTCACGTCCTCACATCACAAATCTTGTCCGATGTCCTTTCGGAAATATTTGTCGGTGAAGTGTATGGCGTTTGCCGCCTCAAAGCTCTTTTGCAGGGCCTCGGCCTTATCTTTTCCATACGAGCTAACGGCCAAAACGCGTCCGCCATTGGTGACTAGTTGGCCGTCTTTAATGGCTGTTCCGCTATGGAAAAGGATGCTGTCGCCCACGTGTTCCGTTCCTTCGATGGCATAACCCTTAGCATATTCTTGCGGATAACCGCCGCTGACAAGCATTACACAAACGGCAGCGCGGTCGTCGAAAGCCACTTTTCTGCTGGCAATGTTACCTTGTGCCACGCCTTCGAAAAGGTCAACGATGTCTGTTTTGAGCCTAAGCATCACGCTTTCTGTTTCTGGGTCGCCCATTCGGCAGTTGTATTCAATGACCATTGGGTTGCCCTCAACGTTGATAAGTCCGAAGAAGATGAAGCCTTTATAGTCTATACCCTCTTCCCTTAAGCCGTTAACAGTGGGGCGAACGATGCGGTCTTCCACCTTTTTCATCCACTCGGGTGTGGCGAAAGGCACAGGGCTAACACTACCCATACCACCTGTATTCAGGCCTGTGTCGTGTTCGCCGATGCGCTTATAGTCTTTAGCTTCGGGCAGAAGTTGATAGTCTTTGCCATCGGTAAGCACGAAAACGGAACATTCAATGCCGCTGAGAAACTCTTCGATAACCACCGATGCCGATGCATTTCCAAACATGCCGCCGAGCATGTGCCGCAATTCGGCCTTCGCTTCCTCGAGCGTTGGCAAGATAAGCACCCCCTTACCAGCACACAATCCGTCGGCTTTGAGCACGTAAGGGGCTTTCAGTTGTTCAAGGAAAGCCAGTCCCTCGTCGATGTTTTGTGCGGTAATGGTCTTGTAACGTGCTGTGGGTATGGCATGCCTGGCCATGAAAGCCTTGGCAAAGTCTTTGCTACCTTCGAGCGTTGCGCCTTTGCGCGAGGGGCCAATAACGGGGATGTGCGCCGTGCGTGCATCGTTTTGGAAGTCGTCGTAGATGCCATTCACCAGTGGGTCTTCCGGTCCTACCACCACCATTTGCACATCGTTGTCTAGGGCGAAATGCTTCAAGGCATCAAAATCGTTGGCGTTGATGGGCACGTTCTGGCCCACTGCGGCCGTCCCAGCGTTGCCCGGGGCGATAAAAAGCTTGCTAACCTTGGGGCTTTGTGCAATCTTCCAGGCAAGTGCGTGTTCTCTTCCGCCGCTTCCCAGCAGTAATATGTTCATGCGTCTTATTTTAGATAATCGTCAAAATATTGTGAAATGCGTTCGTGCAAGTGTGTGCTTTGGTGTCCGCGCATGTTGTGTGGCTCGCCCGGATACACAAAGAAGTCGGGCTGTGTGCCCACCTTGATACACTCTTGCAAGAAGTTAAGGCAGTGTTGCGGCACCACCACGGGGTCGTTCATGCCCGTAATGATTTGCAATTTTCCTTTCAGGTTCTTGGCCTTTGGCAGCAAACTGCTCTCTGCATAGCCCTCGGGATTGTTCTGAGGAGTGCCCATATAGCGTTCGCCATACATGGCTTCGTACCATTTCCAGTCGATGACCGGTCCGCCAGCAACGCCCACTTTGAACACTTCGGGATGCGAAGTAATGAGGTTAGTGGTCATAAATCCGCCGAAACTCCAGCCATGTACGCCCATCCTTTCCTTGTCAACGTAGGGCAAGGAGGTGAGATATTCCACACCTTTCATTTGGTCTTTCACCTCCTCAACGCCCAGATGTCGGTGTGTTGCCTGCTCGAAAGCGAGGCCACGACCGCTGCTTCCGCGGTTGTCTAGGATGAAAAGCAGGTAGCCTTTCTGTGCCATATAGGTTTCCCAACCGCGCGACCAGAAGTGCCAACGCGCTTCAACGTTGCGCACACCCGGCCCACCATACACGTAAATGATGGTGGGATATTTCTTGTTTGGGTCGAAATTGGTGGGCTTAACCATACGATAATACAGGTCTGTAGTGCCGTCGGCAGCCTTGATTGTGCCGCAAGAGTACTCGGGAACGGTGTATCCCACCCACGGATTTTCGGCAGTGAAGTAGCGCGTTGCCTTTGCCGAGGCCACGTTTACGATGTCAATGTTGCGCGGAACCGTAGGTTCGGTGTAGCTATCCAGTATCCATTCGCCCGAAGTGCTTAGTGCGGGCTTGTGCGAACCGCCGTCGTCGGTGGTGTTGGCGTGGCATCCCTTGCCGTTGTCCAATGCTCGGCGTGCACCCGTTTGCAGGTTAACGGCGTAAAGATTGTTCTGTATGGGACTGGCTTCGGTGGAAAGGATGATGGCCTCTTTGGTCTTTGCGTTGAAACCCAGCAGGTCTAGCACAATCCATTTGCCCGTTGTGAGCTGCTTGATTTGCTTTCCTGTTGTGTCGAAGAGGTACAGATGGTTGTATCCATCCCTTTCGCTTTGCAGGATGAAGCGGCTCTTGTCCCAGGGAACAAACGTGATGTGGTGTGTTGGATGCACGTATTTGTCGCTCTTTTCAGTGTACAGTGTGGCCGTTTTGTTGCCTGTAGTTGCATCGTAAGCATCTAGCGAATAATGGTTTTGCGCCCTGTTCAGCTCAATCAGGTAGATTAGCTTGCCATCGGGAGCCCAAGCGATGTTGGTAAAGTAGCGGTCTGTGGGGTCACCAGTGTTAAGATACACGGTCTTTTCCGTGTTCAGGTCGTAAATGCCCACAGTAACCTTGTGCGTTTTCTCGCCAGCCATAGGGTAACGCACGGGCGTTTCGGTGGCAATGCGCGTGTCGATGTCCACAAGAGGATAGTCGGCCACCATCGATTGGTCCATTCTATAGAAGGCAAGTTTTTGTCCGTCGTTGCTCCAGAACGTTCCTTTGTAGATGCCGAACTCATCTCGGTGCACGCTTTGTCCGTAAACGATGTCGCGACTGCCGTCTGTTGTGAGCTGTTTGAGCTTTCCTTGCGCGTTGTTGACATACAAGTTGTCGCCTTTTACAAAGGCCACGGCGCGCGATTGTGCGTTCCAGTCTTCAAAGCTTTCGTCTTTGGCATCTTGTTTCCACACCAGTTGCTTGGTTTTCCAGTTCAGCAGCATGCGTTTTTTGCTGGCTTTGAGCAGCACAAGCGGTTGGTTGGGGTATGGAAATGCGGCATGATAGAAAGAGCGCACCTTTGTTTTTCCATCAGAAGCCACCCACTTGTTCACGTCGTCGAGTGTGAACAACTGGGCTTCTTTTCCCGTCTTCTTGTCAATCAACGCACAAAACTCGGCATCGGTACGCACCAATTGGTCGCCCCACCATGTGGTGTAGCGGTTTTTGGGCGCCATGTTATGGAAGTTTTTACCCCCATAATTAAGGTCTTCGAGTGTGAAAAGTTTCTGTGCCGTCATTGTTTGCGGTGCGAAAATCAACGTGGAGAGCACAGCTCCCACAAGCATTTGTTTAATCGTCATGGTCTATAAAGTTAGCAGAATTACGTCCATAGTTCTTTCCTCCGCGCTTATCCACGCGTTCAAAGCTTTTTCCTTTGCGGTTGAAGTCCTTTCCCTTTCCGCCGAACGACTTTCCTCCACGGTTGAACGAGCGTTCGCCGCGTTTGTCTTCGCGGTCAGAAAACGAGGTTGTTCTTTTGCGTTTGCGTTCCTCGTTTCGTTCTTCAGTGTGTGCAAAGTGGTTTTTAAAGGTGTAAGTGCGTATGTCGTCGGTGTCTTGCGAGCCGTCATCGTCCAGTCTTTTCTTAAACTCTCGGTTTTTCTTAAACCTGTTTTTCTCTGCCATTTGGCGTTTCTCGTCGTCGGTTTTCACCACGCCTCCCTCACCGCGGAAGTCTTTTAGCGAGCCGTCGAAGATGGCATACTTGCGGAATTCGCATTCCAACGAGCCGTTGTACACGGGAATTTTGATGGAAGGCTTCAATCCTATCTGGTCGAAACACTCCTCGCGGTAGCTCAACACCCACGCTTCGTTGCCCATGAATTGGTGTTTGAGCCTTTCGCCAATCATCTTGTACGTGCCAAGGAGGTTGGGTGTGGATATGCGTTCGCCGTAAGGTGGGTTCGTAACCATGATGCTTTTGTTCTCCGGACGTTTAAAATCCTTGAAGTCGGCCTGCTCAATGGTGATGTCTTTGGTAAGTCCCGAGGCGCGAACATTCAGCCTGGCGGTGTTCACCGCCTTCATGTCCACGTCGTACCCATAGATGTGGTGGGTGAATTCGCGTTCGTTGCTGTCGTCGTTGTAAATGTGGTCGAAGAGGTCTTGGTCGAAGTCGGGCCATTTTTCGAAGGCATAGCTCTTGCGGAACACGCCCGGCGAGATGTTTCGTGCGATGAGTGCAGCCTCAACCACCAGCGTACCCGAACCACACATGGGGTCGATGAAGTCGGTTTCTCCTTGCCATCCCGTCATCAATATCATGCCGGCGGCCAACACTTCGTTGAGGGGAGCCTCCACCGACTCTTGCCTATATCCGCGGCGATGCAGGCTTTCGCCGCTCGAGTCGAGCGAAAGCGTGCAGTCGTATTCGGCAATGTGGATGTTCAAACGAATGTCTGGGTTGCTCACCGATATGTTAGGGCGTTTGCCAGTGCGTTGGCGAAACTGGTCAACGATGGCATCTTTCACCTTATAAGTAACGAACCGCGAGTTGCGGAACTCTTCCGAGTACACCACCGAGTCTACCGAGAAAGTCTTTCCTTCCTCGATATGGTTGCTCCAATCAATTTTTTGTATCTCCTCGTACACATCATCGGCCGATCGCGCCTTGAATTTGGCGATGGGCTTGAGTATTCTTATAGCCGTGTGCAGTTGGAAATTGGCTCGGTACATCATTTCCTTGTCGCCCGTGAACGACACCATGCGTCTGCCAATTTGTACGTTGTTTGCCCCCATTTGGGTAAGCTCCTTGGCCAAAACGGGCTCCAGGCCCATGAAAGTTTTGGCTATGAGTTCGAATTCCATTGTATATAGTTGTTGTTATTTCTTTTTTTTGAAAATGCGGGTATTGGGTTCCATGTCTTCTGTCACCCACACGTTGGCCCCCACCACGCTGCCTTTGCCGATGGTTACGCGTCCCAGGATGGTGGCATTAGAGTAAACCACCACACCATCTTCCAGTATCGGGTGCCGCTCAATGCCCTTGATGGGCTTGCCCTCGTCGTCTACGGGGAAGCTGCGTGCGCCTAGTGTAACGCCCTGATACAGCTTAACGTGGTTGCCGATGATGCAAGTAGCTCCGATAACCACACCCGTGCCGTGGTCGATGGCGAAATGCTGGCCAATCTGTGCAGCTGGATGTATGTCAATTCCCGTTTCCGAGTGTGCCATTTCGGTGAGCATCCGCGGGATGAGCGGCACGCCCATGAGCAACAATTCGTGGGCAACGCGATAATTTACCATTGCCTTAACAGCGGGATAGCACGATATAACCTCACCGAAACTGCCTGCTGCCGGGTCGCCGTTGTAGATGGCAGCCACATCGGCAGCCAGTGTTTGGCGTATCAGGGGCAGGCGTTGTATCAGGTTCATGGCCATATCTTGGGCCATGCTGTGCATGTCGGCGGCGTTGTCGCTTGGTTCGCAGCCATCGCAATTGGCAAAACACAGTCCCGCCTGTATCTGTTTGGTGAGGAGTTGGTTGAGCTTTTCCACATTCACGCCGACATGAAACTTGATTGTTCGCGAATTGACCGTAGACTTTCCGTAATAACCGGGGAAGATGATGGCACGCAGCAAGTCTACAATCTCTTTTAGCACATCTCCCGAAGGGATGGGGTGTCCGTCCGTATGTTGGTGAAAGATGCCTTTCAAAGCCTTAGCTTCTGAAAGTTCTTCAGCGATATGGGTGAGCGTTCGCGTTAAGTCGGCGGTGGTCATTGGTGTTGTCGTGTCAATGTAGATGTTTGAGCGGCGCGTTTGCGCATGCAAGGCATTGTTGCTCTGCATTCGCGAATACGGCCTATTCAGTGCAAAATTAGTAATAATTTATGATTTGCGTACAGATGAAGCCGAAATTTATATTAAAATATGGCAACTACTTGACCACGGATAAACAAAAGCGTGAGTTCGATGGTTACGAACTCACGCTTTTGTCTTGGTTTTGCGGTGATTTAATGATGTTGCCTTGCCCTTATCTGGCCTCAAAAGTGAGGTTATCATTTATCCTTCAACACGCTACCAGCGTTTGGTACTGTCGCTACCAGCATTTGGTATTGGTGATACCAACATTTGGTACAGCTGCTACCAGCGTTTGGTACTGGTGCTACCAGCTGCTTGGTACTGGCACTACCAGCGTGTGGCACGAGTGTTACCGGCATCGGGCGTTGTTGCAATTTGTTCGATACACGGCTCTTGTTTGCAGGCAATAGGCGGCGATGCCAAATGATTTTGCTTTAGAGACGCGGCTTCGGCAATGCTTCTTACTTCACCAGCTTGTCCAGAATGGGTGTGGTTTGGCCGACAATGGTTGATTGTGGCGAGTCGTTTTGTTGCTCGAACACCACAATTTTGTTTTCGCCTTTCTTCAAGAAACAGCCAGGTAGGTAGAGCGTTTGTTGGGGTCCGCGTTTCCAATAGCGTCCAAGGTTCACGCCGTTAACGAAGACAATGCCCTTACCCCATGCTTCCATGTTGAGGAAAGTGTCGCCGGTGGTGTCCAAATTGAACGTTCCAGCGTAGAGTGTAGGCAGACTTTTGTTGTTGGCTGTCGGCAAAGCGTCTACGTTGGGAGCTTCGTTCATGGGCAATTTGTACATCTGCCAGTTGCCCGTTATCTCGTTTCCGTCGATAACCACAGGTCCGTTGATGCCCTTTAGGCTTTGCGTGATGCGTGCGCCATAGTTAATGCGCCCCATGTTTTCAACAAGAATGTCAAGCACGCCGTTGAAAGGCACGTTAATCTCGATGCTGTCTACATCGCTGACGCGGTCTAGCTCGCCCACTTTTTGTCCGTTAACATACACCAAGGCATAGTCGGCCAGTCCGGCAATCTTCATCATTCCGCCGATGGGTTGGTTGAAATGCCTTCTGTATAGCACGTATCCATGACCTTGGTTGAGGTCTTCGAAGGTGAGCGGCGAGTCGTTTTCCACGGCTTTCGTCTTGGTGAGCATGCTGAGGACATCGGCACTCTTGCTCAGTTTGATGTTGGGAATGGCAATAACAGGAATGCGTTGCGGCACAGCCGGCACGGCATATTTCACGTTCTTTATCATCAAAGCGCGCAGTGCATCATACTTTGGCGTGTTCCATCCAGCCTCGCTGATGGGCGCATCATAGTCGTAAGAGGTGAGGTCGGGCTGGAGATTGGTGGCCGTGGTGTAGTTGGCACCCGAGGTAAAGCCGAAGTTTGTTCCGCCATGCACCATGTAATAGTTGAAGCTTACGCCGTTTTCCAAATACTTGGCCGTTTGTTTCACAATCGACTCTGTGCTTACTTGTGGGAACTCTTCCGCCCAATGCGACAGCCATCCGGGGTAGAACTCTGCCACCATGTACGGGCCTTTGCCGCCATGATATTCGTTCACCACCTTTTTGAGCTTCTCTATGTCGCCTTCTCCGTTGGCAGTGGGCAGTGCACCTTCAATCGTACCGCCCTTAAAGAGCCAACTTCCGTCTGAGGTGAACAAGGGAACGTCGAAGCCAGCCTCTTGCAGTTGCTGCTTAATCTTGGCACTGTAGGCGCGATGCGTCTCCAATGGGATGTCTTTTCGCTGGGCCACATACGAGCCGAACTCGTTTTCGGCCTGCACCATGATGATGGGGCCGCCCTTTGTTATCTGCAAGTCGCGCATCTGTGTGGCCAATTGGTTGATGTAAACGCGGCACGAGTCGAGGAAGGGTTGGTTGTCTGTGCGTATCACAAGGCCTTTAGCCTTAGAGAGCCACCAGGGATAGCCACCGAATTCCCATTCGGCGCAGCAGTAAGGGCCAGGCCTAAGTATCACGAGCAAGCCCTCTTCGCCTGCTGTTTTCACAAATTGGCGCAAGTCGCGGTTGCCTGTTTTCCAATCCCATTTGCCAGGTTCTGTTTCGTGATGGTTCCAAAACACGTAGGTGGTGACGGCGTTCAGTCCCATCGCTTTCATCATTTTAAGTCGATGCCGCCAATATGGAGCCGGCACGCGGGCATAATGTAGCTCGCCCGAATGCAGCTGCAAGGGCTTGCCGTTATAAACGAATTGGCCATCGGCGATGGCGAAAGTGTTGCGTGTAGCTTTTGTTTGTTTTTTTTGTTTAGCCTCGGCTGTGGTTACGGTGAGCAGCATCAAGGCCGCCATAGCCAAGCATTTGAGATGTTTCATCTTTGTATTGCTGTCTGAAAAAATATCGGATTTGGGTTTATTTTAGTCGTCTCTTTGTGGCATCGCCGGGCTTGTTGCGCAGGCTTTGGCGATAAGCGGTACAAAAGTAGCAAAAGATTGGTATATGAGCATGAAGAAAATGTTAATTTAGATAAATTTAACGAGTGGTTATTGTCGAACATAGCATGAGAAAGAAACGATAGTTGTGAATGGTGGGAAGTTGTAATAAAGGATGTAAAGCCATCGTTTGAGTGTGAATTTCACAAGAACACCTGCTTCATCAGAAACAAATTGGCATTTTTTGCTGAAAACAAATTTATTTGTACATTTGCAACCAGTTATCAATCATTCTCAACGCCAGTTTAAGATAAATCAACATATTCAATATTATAAAACTCTAAACAACATGATAATGGAAAAAACAATGAACTTATTGCCGCTAATGCTATTGCTGTTGGTTGCAAGTTGCAGTAATAAATGCGATGAAGAAGAGCCCGAAGTGTTTAGCACCACCCTCAATATGATGAATGAGGCCAATGGTAAGACGTATTTTGAGGGGACACAATATTATATTAACAAAGCGAATAACTTTGTTTCTGGGTCTAGAGATTGGTGTATTGTTGATGCAGGCAACACATCTTTGTCTAACACTAAATGGCAAGCCGACCCTGCAAACAGGGTGTTTTCGGCTGCTGTGCAGTATAAACATTGTTATCATTTCTTTGAAGATGCCCATTTGAGGTTTTTTCCTTCTGGCAAATGTGCCGTATTACAGGGTTCTGTGTTTTATAAGTTGTGGGTGGATGAGCCTATCTCGGCAGACGGCGTTACTAAAGGGGCTGTTGTTAAGTTCGTAAAGACTGTTGCTTCTTCAAATGCTATCCCTGCAAAAGGGAGTATGATTGGAGAAATGAATTATTATAACCAAGGGGATAAGATAGTGTTTTCAGTACCTGAAGGAGTAGAATGTACTCGTGGATATTATCCAACAGACAGTAAAAGTGAGTTTAACATCGAAGTTAATGGCGGCAAGTTAACAATCGAATTAAAATCCTGGAAAGACGATTTTGAACGAGAAGATTATATAGACTACGAGATTTACATCAGATATGGCACTTTGTGGACACCAGTGTTTTTCCGTGTAAAACGCTATTAGAAAGCATAATGATTTCCTTCTAAATAATGGCTTGCCTGAATGCAATAGGTGTGTTCAGGCAAGTTTTTATATTGCTTAAAATAAATGGTGGTGGATTGGTTAACTTGGAGAAAAAAGAGATAGGGCAACAAAGGCTTATAGTTCGCTTAGTGATTAAGCGATGCTCATGAATAAATATCAAAAGCCCCGAAAGCAATGCGCTTTCGAGGCTTTATTTTTTGTTTGCCGTTGGGGATAGATGCTTCTATCTGCGTGGCAAGCACTGTTCGTGGGTTACAATGCAGCGAAAATCCAATCGTAAACATAGCTGCAAACACCGAAGAGGGCTACGCCAACGGTGCAGATGGCTAAGGCCAAACGGGTGTTGCAGTCGCTCTTGAAGGCGGGCAGTGGGCTGTCGCTCTTGTTGATGTACATGGCCTTAACGATGAGCAGGTAATAATAAAGACTGATTACCGTGTTGATGAGGGCGATGAACACAATGGCGTATGCCCATGTGCTGCCTTGTTCGAGGGCGGCCATGAAGACAAAGAACTTGCTGAACATACCTGCAAAGGGCGGAATGCCACCAAGGGAGAAGAGGGCAAGCGTCATAAGGAAAGCCAACTTGGGGTTGGTGGAGTAAAGTCCGTTGTAGGCATCCATGTCGGTTACGCCGTTGTTGCGCTCTTCAATGGCACTGATGATGGTGAAAACACTCATGTTGGCCACCACATACACCAATATATAATAGGTGAGAGCGGTAACACCCATGCCCGAGTCGCCCATCACTGCCAGCATGATGTATCCTGCTTGCGAGATAGAACTGAACGCCATAAAGCGCTTCAGTTCGGTTTGGCGTATGGCAAAGAGGTTGGCTATGGTGATGCTAAGCACAATAACAATGCCCAAGAGATACTGCCATTGGTCTATCATCGAACCGAAAACGCGCATCAGGATGGTGCAGAGCGTAAAGGCGGCAGCACCTTTTGACACTACAGAGAGATAGCCCGTGATGGTTGTTGGTGCACCTTGATAGGTGTCGGCAGTCCAGAAGTGGAAGGGCACAAGCGAAATCTTAAAGCCCAATCCGCTGAAGAAGAACACCATACCCATAACAGTCATAGGCGTGGCCGAGAGCTTTGCGGCCACTTCGTTGAAGTAGAGCGAACCTGCATCAGCATAGATAAAGGTGAGACCATAAAGCATTACGCCGCTAGAAAAGGTTGCGGTGAGGATGAACTTGGCACCAGCCTCGGCCGAATTGTGGCGATACTTGTCGAACGCCACCAAGCAAGCCATTGGCACGGAGGCCATTTCTAGCCCCAGGAAGAAGAGCAAGAAGTGGTCGGCACTTACCATCATGTTCATACCGAGCAGCGTAGAGATGATGAGCATGTAGAACTCGCCCTCCTTAAAGGTACTGTCGGGACGTGACAACCATGTGCGTGCTTGTATGAAAACGATGAGCGTTCCGAAAGCCAAGATGGTTTTCAGCACACCAATCATCGGCGAAGTGGCATACATTCCGCCAAAGGCGGTGGCCGGTTCGGTGGGACAACAGTTGATGAGGATGTGTATCAGCATGAACGCGCACACCAAGGGATTGAACCAAGGGCGTGGCGAAGGAGCCGTCTTGTCGTCGCTAATGACGATGGGGGCCTTATGTGCTGTGGCGAAATCAATGATAAAGACAATCACCAACATGGCCATCAAGGTAACCTCGGGCAGCATGTGGAAAAACTGACTATAATCTAAATTCATTGTAGGATGCGTTTAAAGTGATGCTATTGCAGTTACGGTGTTGATGTGGTCGATAATCGGACCCAGGGTATCGCTGATGATGTTGCTTGCCCAAAGCGGTGCAAGGCCGAGGCCGGCAACGCAGAAGATGAGGCAACCAACAGCAAAACGCTCGTCCCATGTGGCATCGGTGAGTTGCTCGTAAT
This sequence comes from uncultured Prevotella sp., assembly GCA_905373605.1. GTDB lineage: Bacteria > Bacteroidota > Bacteroidia > Bacteroidales > Bacteroidaceae > Prevotella. The sequence continues at coordinate 9,201 of CAJPTO010000007.1, read as the reverse complement.
GTGGGTCGGCAACCTTGCCATAAAGTATTTTTCCCACAACACGCAGGATGTAGACCGCCGTTATAACGATTGCCGTACAAGCGATGATGGTGGCCGTGCGGTGGAAGACATCGTTGTTTTGGAACGAACCAACGAAGATTGTCATCTCGGCAATGAAGCCCGAGAAGCCTGGTAAGCCCAAGTTGGCCAAACCGGCAACCACATATCCCACGCTAAGGAAGGGCATTATCTTCATCAATCCGCCAAGCTGGCGGATGTCGCGGGTGTGGGTTCGGCCATAAATCATACCGATAAGGGCGAAGAAGAGGGCCGTCATCAGTCCGTGGGAGAGCATCTGCAAGATGGCACCCGTGCACGATGTTTGGGTCATCATCAGCAAAGCGAAGAGCACCAGGCCGCAGTGGGACACCGAAGAGTAGGCATTGATGTATTTCAAGTCGGTTTGTACGCAGGCCGAGAAAGCACCATATACCACCGAGATGGTGGTGAGGATGATGAATATCCACGACAGCTGATGGGCTGCTTCGGGCAAAAGCACGATGGCAATGCGGAAACATCCATAGCCTCCAAGCTTCATCAACACGCCCGCATGGAGCATAGACACAGCTGTGGGGGCCGATGCGTGACCGTCGGGCGACCAAGTGTGGAAGGGAAAGAGGGCACCAAGCACGCCGAAACCAATGAATACAAAGGGGAAAAGCACCTTTTGTACACCTTCGGGAATGTTGTGCAAGGACTGCAATTCGAGAATATTCATCGTGGTGGCACCGCTGAAGAAGTAGATGCCGATGATGCCGATGATGAGCAAAGCCGAACCACCCATCAGCATGAGGGTTAGCTTCATGGCCGAATATTCTTTCTTTCCGCTGCCCCAAACACCGATAAGCAGGTACATGGGGATGAGGGCAACCTCGTAGAACATGAACATGGTGAAGAGGTCTATTGAGATGAAGAACCCATAAACACCAATGCTAAGCAAGGTGAACCAAAGGAAATATTCTTTTGTGAGCGGTTTTAGCTGCCACGAGGCGAACGTTCCGGTAAAGACGATGATGCTAGAAAGGAGCAACATAACCACCGAAATGCCGTCGACACCTACAGCGTAGGCTATGTTAAGGGGCTTGAACCAATCCACGGTGTATTGAAACAGCATGGCATCGGTGTTGCCCGCATCGCGCATTTGAAGGAAAGCGATGGTGAGCCAAACGGAAAGTGCCAACAAGCACGATGAGCCGACAACCATCACGCCACGCACTTGATTGAGGTTTCGTGAGAGCCAAAGGCCCAACAACATCAGTACGGGGATAACTACGAATAATGTTAATATACTCATTTTTGTTTTCTTTTATCTGGTTGTTACCTCATATTACAACATGTATAGCAAAACCAAGGTGAGTGCAACGGCTCCCGAGAGGAACCAAATGGCGTAATGGCGCACATCGCCGCTTTGCCAGGGGCGTATGCTTTCGCCCGCTTCGTTTGAACTCCAAGCAAGGAAGTTGAACGTGCCGTCGATGACATGGCGGTCGAACCACGCGATGGGCTTGGATATGAGTCGGAAGATGATGCGATGGGTAACGTATTGCCAAATCTCATCCATATAGAAACGCTTGTAGGCTGCACGGTGAAGCGTGGGGAAAGTCTTTGCCAACTTGTCGGCAAAAGGCGTTTCTGGCTTCTTGTACATCAGCGTTGCCACAACGATTGCGATAACGGCCAAGCCCACACTAGTGCCTGCAACGGCCCAATTGATATGGGTGTGGAAGCCTATTCCGTTGGCAGAAACGAATTCGCCGAAAGGTAAAAATCCGCAAGTAACCGTGATAAGGGATAGGAATATCAAGGGGATGGTCATCGTGAGCGGTGCCTCGTGGGGCTTGTGCGCCCCTTCATTGATGTGCGTTTCGTAGTAGCTCTTGCCCCAGAATATCACGTAATAGAGGCGGAACATGTAGAAAGCGGTCATCATGGCGATGCCACTCATCACTGCACCCATAAGGGGACTGAAGTTGTAGCAAGCAACCAGTATCTCGTCTTTCGAGAAGAAGCCGGAGAAAGGCGGTATGCCAGCGATGGCAAGACACGAAATGAGGAACGTCCAGCGAGTGATGGGCATGTATTTGCGCAGTCCGCCCATGTATTCTTTCTCGTTTGAGTGCACGGCATGTATGATACAGCCTGCGCCTAAGAAGAGACAAGCCTTAAACATGGCGTGGGTGAAGAGGTGAAACATGCCTGCCATGTAGCCCAAGCCTTGCACATCGGCATATTCTTCGGTCATGGCAACACCGTTGGTGTGTGGGTCGGGCAGGCAAACGCCAAGTGCCACGAGCATGAAACCAATCTGCGAGATGGTAGAGAAGGCCAAAACACGCTTGATGTCGCTTTGTACACAGGCCACAGCAGCGGCATAGAAGGCCGTGAAGGCTGCGATATAGGCAATCCAATGTAGCTGTTCGGGGGCGAACTCCACAAAGATGGGGAACAGGCTTGCCACAAGGAACACGCCTGCCACAACCATTGTTGCGGCGTGGATGAGTGCCGAAACAGGCGTAGGACCTTCCATTGCGTCGGGCAACCAAATGTGCAAGGGGAACATGGCACTCTTACCAGCACCGCCAATGAACATGAAGAACAGGGCGATGGGCATCATTACGGCTGCGCCAGACACCTGCGTGTGGAGCGTAGGCATGGCGTTGAGGTCGTAATTGAACGTTCCCACGTAGAAGCTGTAAATAAGAATGCCGATGAGGAAGAACAAGTCGGCGAAGCGGGTTACGATAAACGCCTTCTTAGATGCGGCAACGGCAGCCCCTTGGGGATAATAGAAGCCGATGAGCAGATAGGAAGACACGCCCACGAGCTCCCAAAACAGGTACATCTGGAAGATGTTCGTGGCCACAACGAGGCCCAACATCGACATGGTGAACAGCGAAAGGAAGGCGTAATAACGCTGAAATCCCTTTTCGCCGTGCATGTAACCGAATGAGTAGATGTGCACCATGAGGCTTACGGTGGTGATAACTATCAACATCATCACCGAGATGGGCGTTAGGCGGAAGCCGAGATTGAACGTCAGCAGTTCCGAAAACTTCAGCCACGAGAAGTTGAAAGCCGTTATGTGCGGGTAAAGTCCGTCGGCTCCGCGACCTTGTCCGATGAAATATTCGTATGCCGTGTAGATGGAAAGGCAAAAGATAATGCCCAGAACCACCGTGCCGATTGCTCCCGCAACCTTATGCGGCATCTTCATGCCTGTTAGTCCTAGCACGAGGAACGACAGTGCAGGCAGAAGTAGTATCAAAAATACAAAATTGTATTCCATTGTCTTTATAGTTTCATGTTTTCAATACTGTTCACCTGATCACTGTGGAACCTGCGGTAAACGTTAAGGATGATAGCGATGGCCACTGCCGTTTCGGCGGCGTTGATGCCGATGGAGAACAATGAAAAGAAGAACCCTTCCAGTTCGCCGGGATAGAGAATGCGGTTGAAAACGGCAAAGTTGATGTCAACCGAGTTGAGCACCAACTCGATGGAGATGAGCATCGCGATGAGGTTTCGCCGCGTTACAAATCCGAAAAAGCCAATGAAGAAGAGCAAAGTGCTCAGCCCCAATAATAGTTCTACGGGTATCATTTCTTATCCTCCTTTCTTGCAATCATTATTCCACCGATGATACATGCCAAGAGAAATACGGAAATGAACTCGAAAGGCAGCACGTATTGGTACTTGCCTGCGCCAACGAGCTTCTCTCCGATTACCGACATGGGCACTTCGGCATCGACCATCTGGGCCGACATGTCTATAAATTGGTTCTTAAGCAACACCAAGGCCACGGTGACTAGACCGATGAGGGCCACCAAAGCACCTGCAACGACAGTCTTTCCGCGTTGTCTTTCTTGCAATCCTTGCAGTGTTCGCTTGGACACAAGCTGGATGGCGAAGATGTAAAGCATCGTCAATCCACCGGCATAGATGGCTATTTGGGCTGTGCCTAAGAAAGTATAGTCTAACAGGAAGTAAACACCTGCCACGCCAAAGAGCACGAACAGCAGGAATGTAGCCGCCCGCATAATTCTCTTCGTGAATACGCATACTATGGCCGAGCCGATAATTACCACGGCCAAGATGCAAAACATGATGATATTTGCCATAAAGATGTTTGCTCCTATTATTTTGTTTTAGTGTTGAAAGTTCCGATTTCGCTTTCCGCACCACCGTCAAGGATGTTGGGCAAAGAGCTCTTATAGTGTTCCTTGTCCAATTCTATCACCAGCTTGTCGCGGTTGAATACGGAGTTCTCGAAGTCGTTGGTGAACTCGATGGCGTCGAAGTTGCAGGCATTGGTGCAGAGTTCGCAGAACATGCAGTCGCCCAAGTCGTAGTCGTACTTCACCAATTGGCGTTTTTTCTTGCCTTCCTCGTTGGTCACCATTTCCGAAACGATGCGAATGGTGCCGTTGGGGCATGCTTTTTCGCACATCAGGCAAGCCACACACTTCACAACATCGTTCTCATCGCGCTTCATAACGAGCCTTCCGCGCGAACGTTGCGCCACATGTAAAGTGGTTTTTCTGTTTTCGGGGTACTGTTCGGTCACCTTGGGCGTGAAGTATTCGCGCAATGTTACGCGAAGGCCCGTGACGAGCGACTTGATGCCGTCTCTAATACCGCCAAAATATGATTTGTTGTTATCTTCCATGTCTTTTTCGTTATTTAATGTACCAACCAAAAGCCACGACAATAGTCATGATTACGAGGTTGAGTAAGGACAGGGGCATGAGGTATTTCCATTCCAACTTCAATATCTGGTCGATGCGAAGGCGGGGGAATGTCCAGCGTATCCACATCAGCACCCAAACAAGTGCGAATGCCTTGCCCAAGAACCATACGATACCTGGGATGTAGTCCATCACTTGGTCGAAACCTTCCACGCCAATGTGTATGGGCATCCAGCCTCCAAGGAACACCATTGAGGCAACACCTGCCACGATGAAGAGGTTAAGATACTCGGCCAAGTAGAAAAAGCCGAAACCCATACCCGAATATTCGGTGTGATAGCCGGCAGTAAGTTCGCTTTCGGCCTCGGCCAAGTCGAACGGACCGCGGTTTGCTTCGGCGTTTCCTGTGATGAGGAACACCACAAAGGCGATGATGGCAGGGATATGACCTTGGAAGATGAGCCAACCGAAGGGTCCGCTCTGTGCTTCGACGATGCCGCTTACCTGCATTGTGCCGGTAAGAACCACAGCCGAGATAAGACAAAGACCTAACGACATCTCGTAAGAAATCATCTGAACCGCACCACGCATGGCCGAAATGACGCTATACTTGTTGTTGGAACTCCATCCAGCGATGAATATTCCGATAACGCCGATACTCGAAATGGCCGTCATGAGGAAGATACCCACGTTGAAGTCCATGATTACAGCTCCCTTGTTCCACGGCATGAAGGCAAACGCGCCCACCGACCCCACCAACACCAGCACAGGTGCGATGGTATATAGCAGTTTGTCGGCCTTGTCAACGGCGAAAATCTCTTTGATGAGCATCTTCAACACGTCGGCGATAACTTGGAATATGCCCCAAGGGCCAACACGCATCGGGCCTAGGCGGCATTGGAAGGCCGCACACACCTTGCGTTCCATGAAAATGAGCAGGATTGCCAATATGGCGTAGGCGGCAAGTATGAACAAGGCCACCACAACACACTCGATTAGTATGGCCCAAAAGCTGCTTAGTCCGCAAGTGTCTCGCAGCAGACTGTCAAACCACGTTGTAACGATTGAAAAATCAAACATAATTATCTGTCAATATCGGGTATAACATAATCTAACGATGCGCCGACGGCGATGAGGTCGGCTATCTTTTCACCGCGAAGCATGGTGTCCATCGCCGAAACGAGCGGCAAACCCATTGGGCGGAACTTCAAGCGGTAGGGACTCTTGTCGCCTTTGCTGTCGAGGAACGCGCCAATCTCTCCGCGCGAACCCTCGCACGAGAAGTACCATTGCCCTTCGGGCACCTTGATAACAGGCTTCTGCTTGATGTAGAAGTCGCCTTCGGGGATGTTGTCGATAAGCGTTTCCAGGATGTAAACGCTCTGTTCCATCTCCTTCATGCGTACCATATAGCGGTCGAAGCTGTCGCCTTTGTCGTAGGTAATCTCCTTAAAGTCCACCTTATCATAAACACCATAGCTGTGATGTTTGCGAACATCGTTCTTCCAGCCCGTTGCGCGACCCGTTCCGCCCGTGCATCCGTAGCTGATGGCGTCTTCACGTGAGAGCAATCCCACGCCCTTGAAACGATTTTCAAGAATAACGTTGCCCGTAAAAACATCTTGATATTCCTTGAACATCGGCTTGATGTAGGCGCAAAGCTTCTTTACGTTCTGCACAAAGTTGGGGTCGATGTCGGCTTGGCAACCGCCAATGCGATAATAGTTCATGATGAGTCGGCCGCCAGTGGTCTCTTCCATCACGTTGATAACCTGCTCGCGGTCGCGCATACCATATATAAAAGCGGTGAGTGCACCGAGGTCTTGCGCACAACAGCTATAGAACAGCAAGTGCGAGTTAAGGCGTTGCAGCTCGTCCATGATGGTGCGGATGTACTTAATGCGGTCGGTTAGCTCCACGCCCAAGGCCTCTTCGATAACGCCCACCAAAGCATGGCGGTTCATTGTTGCGCTAAGGTAGTCCATGCGGTCGGTAAAGGCCAGCGTCTGTGGGTAAGTATAGCTTTCCGAAATCTTCTCTATGCCGCGGTGGATGTAGCCCAGATGTGGGTAAATCTTCTTAATCACCTCGCCATCGAGCACCGTTTGCAGGCGAAGAACGCCATGCGTGGCGGGGTGTTGCGGTCCGATGTTCACCACATAATCGTCGTCGCCGAACAGCTTGTGGCGTGTTTCCACCAGTTTCCCGTCCTTATCCAAGCTGTATTGCAGGGTGTAGTCTGGTTCGGGGTCGTCGAACATGTGTGCCTTGTTCTTCTCGGGGTCCATGTCGTAGTCTTTCCTCAGGGGATAGCCTGTGAAATCGCTACGCAGATAAAGCCTCCGCATGTCGGGATGGCCAACGAACTTGATGCCGAAGAAGTCGTAAACCTCGCGTTCCAGCAGGTCGGCAGCCTTCCAAAGGCTCGTTACCGAGGGCAGGTAAGGGTTCTCGCGGTCGGCCGAAACGGCTTTAACCGAGATGCGTTCGTAAGTATCGGTGTTTTCTAGAATGTAGATACAGCCGAACCCTTCTTCTCCGAAGTCTTCACCAACGATGGTTACGAGGAAGTCGAAATGTTTTTCATTTCTTAATTTTGCCATTTCGCTGGCAAAATCGTTCGCGTTAAATTCGATGTTATTTAGTTTCATAATGGCGTCTCATTCCTTGTCTTTGTCGAAATCCTTTGGCACGTCCATGATAATCATGGGTTTCTTCTCCTTGCGGTTTGCTCCGCCAAAGAACTTCTCAACCTTCACTTTACGTTGCAACTGCATCATTCCATAGAGAATGGCCTCTGGTCTTGGAGGACACCCAGGAATGAAAACGTCTACGGGAACAATCTCTTCAATGCCGCGTACCACGTGGTAGCTCGACTTAAATGGACCACCGCTGATGGCGCATCCGCCCACAGCGATAACATATTTTGGGTCGGCCATTTCGTCGTAAAGACGCTTCATAACCGGTGCCATCTTGTTGGTGATGGTGCCTGCACACATGATGAGGTCGGCTTGGCGTGGCGAGTTACGCGTAACTTCGAAGCCAAAGCGGGCGAAGTCGTAGCGGGCGCAGCCCACCGACATGAACTCGATTCCGCAACAGCTTGTGGCAAACGTCAGCGACCACAGCGAATTGCTGCGTCCCCAGTTGATGGCTTGGTCCAACGAGCCCACAACAACGTTCACGCCGCCTTCGTGTAGCTCGTTCATGATTTGTTCTAGCGTGTCGTTGTCTTTAAATTCCGCGTATGGAATACTCTTGATATGGGGTTGTTTCACTTCCATTCCAATGCTCCTTTCCGCCAAGCGTAGGCCAGGCCAAATACCAATACCACCAAAAAGAAACCAATGCTCGCCAGAGCCATTGCTCCAAACTGCTTGACAACCACTGCCCAAGGATAGAGGAAAACGGTCTCTACATCGAACATGAGGAAAAGGATGGCGAAGAGATAGTAACCGATATGCACGGGAATCCACGAGGAACCGCGCGTCGGAATGCCACTCTCGAATGGCTCACCTTTCACCGCATTGTACGAACGAGGGCCTATCGCCTTGGCGATGGCAAAGGCAGCCACAACCAAAAAGACAGCCGTTAACAAGACGGTAATAAATAAAATAAAAGACATATAACGTTATTATATAATTGTTTATTCAGCCAAATATGGTGCAAAGGTAATAATAAATATGAAAAGGATTACATGTTTTCACTAAAAATGTAATGTCCATATTGCAAATTGTGGGTGTTTGGCTCATCATTATTGAGTAGTGGGGGCGTTTTGCAGGTGTTTATCTGGTTTGGCAATTGTCTTTCTTTGTGTACTATCAGGCTGAACGAAGCACGAAAAATTCACTGAAACTGCCTTTTGGACACCAAAGGATGCCAGATGTTGTGTACAAGAAAAACATGTATTCTGTGTTTCACCTAATCCACCTTAAGCATGGTGACACTGTTTCCTGCAATGATTAGGACACGATTACGAGAAGAAACCAATTTGTCAATCTCTTTATTATTATAGTCTAAACGAAATGGTTTTGGAATTACGTTTGGCAACAAGCCTGTACACCAATGCCGACTTCACCGCATCAGCTTTGCAGTTGATGCATATCTTTCCGCTACTTTGCTTAAGACGTTCATCGTATTTTCTCGCAAGAAGAGGTGTGCTTTGCTGTCGTTGTCTATCTCAATAAGTAAAATTTTCAATAAGAATTTTAACATTATGGCTGCCTTCGCGTGCTGTAAATTGCCCATCGGCCGCAAATAATTGATTCTCGCATGGGGTTGTTGAGAGCGAGAAAGGGTGAGAAGTGGCATCTGGCACGGCATTTTGCCGCATTTATCCCGTCTTTTGGCACAAAACACATGCTAAGTGCCGCAAAAAGCCGTGCATTTTGCATGGAAAAGCTGAGCTAAGTGCCGCAAAAAGCCGGGCTAAATGCATCAAAATGCTGGGCAATGAATGGGAACGGGGGTGTTTCAG
>CAJPTO010000006.1 GCA_905373605.1 uncultured Prevotella sp. | reverse complement strand
CGCTTGCACTAGGCAGGGTAGCGCGTAAAAGCGCGCAACCCTGCCCTACAAAAAGGCCAACCGCTTTGCGGTAGTTGAACCAATCCGCCCACATTACGATAAAACAATGTGCAAAAGGAGTTGAGCCTTATCCCGAACTGGCGTATAGATTGTTAAGTCTTACCTCCACCAAGAAATTGCACTTCTATGTTGAGCATACGTAATGCAAGAAGCGCGAAGTGAATTTTAAAGCACCACGCTCCGTGCTATCTGCGCCCAACTCATAGTCGCCATCCTCGTCTTAACGCAGGCTCGCTGTACGCTTTTCTCCCCGCGTGCGGCCTTTTTGTTTGCTTTCGATGCACCAATGATATTCCAGAAGCAATTTTGTTTGACGATAAAGGTAATTGAAAAGTGGGTTCATCTCTTCACCCGAACGAACGTGACGAATGAAAGATTGCTGCACAAGTCGCGTCAATCGTAAAGAGAAGTTAAATTGTACGTAAATGCTTTTCACCCAATTACCAATGAATCATATTCAATAATACGGCATTGCTTTTCTGGTTTTCGCCAAATGTATGCGTGTTTCTTAACTTTAACACAGTTTGTTTGTTGTTGTCGAGATAAAGTTGTAATTTTGCATTCGCAAAAAAGACCCGTAATATTTGTTAATTTCATGTCTTACGATGCACCAAAAAGTCTTAGAATGCCCTTAAACAGCGGAAAATGCATGTTTTGAGTCGGAGTGCATCATCCATTAAAATAAGGATTAAGACATAAGCTCTTTTTCAGAGTTTGAAAGACCTCGCATTTGTCGGAGTGCATCATCCATTAAAATAAGGATTAAGACTTTTTTTAAGTTCATCGTTAAAGAACTTTTCAGCATGTCGGAGTGCATCATCCATTAAAATAAGGATTAAGACTGCTAAGTCGAAACCTTCACTAAAAAGAAACGGGTGTCGGAGTGCATCATCCATTAAAATAAGGATTAAGACAAATCTTTCCTTTCCATATCATTTATAAAATTTACAAGTCGGAGTGCATCATCCATTAAAATAAGGATTAAGACGCTCTTCGTTGTAGAATTTTTCAGCTTCCTCAAAGCTGTCGGAGTGCATCATCCATTAAAATAAGGATTAAGACTGTTTTATATTTTCATATTCTGGCCATGAATATTCATGTCGGAGTGCATCATCCATTAAAATAAGGATTAAGACTCTTCTTCTATGGCTGAAACACTCTTATAAGATGTGTCGGAGTGCATCATCCATTAAAATAAGGATTAAGACTTTGCGAGTTTAAGAGGCACAGGAATGACAGGTAATAGTCGGAGTGCATCATCCATTAAAATAAGGATTAAGACCTTTCCCAGATTCTTCTCCGATTTTTCTTATGTAAGTCGGAGTGCATCATCCATTAAAATAAGGATTAAGACGAAGAAGATGTTAAACTGATTAGCCACCACGTTAGCTGGTCGGAGTGCATCATCCATTAAAATAAGGATTAAGACTGAAATGAGAAATCAACACAACTCCCCACATTCTTGACTTGTCGGAGTGCATCATCCATTAAAATAAGGATTAAGACAGCAAACCATTGGTTGCACTTGCGGCATCATTTCGGTCGGAGTGCATCATCCATTAAAATAAGGATTAAGACGCTCTGTACATTCCTTTTACAGAAATTTGTTCATTTGTCGGAGTGCATCATCCATTAAAATAAGGATTAAGACTGCCTTCTCAAGTTGCTTTTTAGCTTTTTCCAACAGTCGGAGTGCATCATCCATTAAAATAAGGATTAAGACTTTGCTTCAACAATTTCAACCCCCACAATCGTGTATAGGTCGGAGTGCATCATCCATTAAAATAAGGATTAAGACACGGGGCTATCTTTACGGGCAACAATTGGACGAACCGTCGGAGTGCATCATCCATTAAAATAAGGATTAAGACAGATTGATATCACTTATACGTTCATATTGTTTCCGTCGGAGTGCATCATCCATTAAAATAAGGATTAAGACTAATTTCTCTATATTGTTCTTTGCTGATTGTAGGTCGGAGTGCATCATCCATTAAAATAAGGATTAAGACCAACGTTTAATAATGTTGCCATGATGTAATGTTTTGTTAGTCGGAGTGCATCATCCATTAAAATAAGGATTAAGACAAAAAGGTTTGAAAATTACCTACCCTACCTAATTAGTCGGAGTGCATCATCCATTAAAATAAGGATTAAGACACCAGCCCAATTATTTTCTTGCTCTATTTGGGCAAGTCGGAGTGCATCATCCATTAAAATAAGGATTAAGACTGATAGGCATTTCCTATTCCTCCAACTTGTGGATTGGGTCGGAGTGCATCATCCATTAAAATAAGGATTAAGACACCTTTATGGTTTCCGTTTCTTCGACCCGAACTTGTCGGAGTGCATCATCCATTAAAATAAGGATTAAGACATATTCCTCCTTGTTTATGATTTATAAATTAAATTCTGGGTCGGAGTGCATCATCCATTAAAACAAGGATTAAGACAACTGGTACTGACAGAAGACTTGGAGTTCGGTGTGTCGGAGTGCATCATCCATTAAAACAAGGATTAAGACAGCCTCTACATGATTATTTACAATTGGGAAAAGTATTGGGTCGGAGTGCATCATCCATTAAAACAAGGATTAAGACCTCTAAAAGAAATTTTCTTTTCCATAATTTTCCTTCTTGTCGGAGTGCATCATCCATTAAAACAAGGATTAAGACTGGCATCTTCCAGCGGGGTCAGCGTTTTATAACCCCACGTCGGAGTGCATCATCCATTAAAACAAGGATTAAGACTAGTGGTGCATATATTCATGTAGCAACGTTGCCGCCAGTCGGAGTGCATCATCCATTAAAACAAGGATTAAGACCATCCAAAATCTACCACTCTATCTCCTATTTTCGCGTCGGAGTGCATCATCCATTAAAACAAGGATTAAGACTTTATGACTGTGACGGTCTTATCGTCCTTGGTGTAGTCGGAGTGCATCATCCATTAAAACAAGGATTAAGACGGAGGATCTAGGATAAATAGCACGTTCGGCACAGTCGGAGTGCCTCATCCATTAAAACAAGGATTAAGACTTGTCATTTTGATAATGATTTAAAATTCTACTTTCGTCCGAGTACATCATCCATTAGCGGAAAAGGCATGCTTAACGTGGGCAAGGCTTAAGATGTGTTTGTGATGCCAAGTAAAGATGTGGATGAAGAGTTGGGGAGTGTGGCGGCTTATGTGAAAGTAAGGGCGTTGGCAACAGATAACATCGGCTATGGGCTATGAACAAAATGTGTAACTTTAATAGAATAGCAACATGAATGAACTTGGAACAGAACTTTGCGACCTTTGCATTGACATAATGAAATGGTGGGCACACAAAACAGGCATTAGCTATGGACTGATAAACATACTTTTGTTTGTTGTGATACATCCGCTGATAACCATCTTTGCAACAGCCGTTGCGATGGTGAACAACTACAGCATAAACAAGAAACTTAAGAACGTGCTCACATTGATATTGTTTTTCATTGTGGTTTTAGGCTTTTGCTTTGTGTTGTTTTTCGTGGGCTATCCTCCGCTTTACGAGAGGCTTAACATGGTACCCGACTAGTAGTGTTGTGTTTTTGACAGAAATACTTGCTTTTTTGACAGGAGAACATGCTTTTTTGACAGAAGAACATGTTCTTTTGACAGAAGGACATAAGGAACATAATAATGAGTTAACAGGTTGGCAAGTTGAAAAGTTAACAAGTTGACAGGTTTGCAAGTTAACGAGTTGACGAGTTAACGAGTTGACAAGTTAACAAGTTGACAAGTTAACAAGTTGACGAGTTGACAAGTTAAAGGGTTAACCTGTCAACAAGTTTGTGCGCGTTAGCCATCTTTTCATCTTTTCACCTTTCCCATTCTTTCACCCTTACACGGCGTTAGCCATCTTTTCACCTTTTCACCTTTCCCATTCTTTCACCCTTATACGACGTTAGCCATCTTTTCACCTTTTCACCTTTCCCATTCTTTCACCCTTACACGGCGTTAGCCATCTTTTTCACCTTTTCACCTTTCCCATTCTTTCACCTTTTCACCTTTCCTATTCTTTCACCTTTGCGCTGTTCCCTTGCACCACAGTTGGCGGCTCACCAAACCTTTTTACCCATGTGCGAAATCGCTCGAGGCCGTCTTCGCCGAATTTGGCAAGGCTTTTTTCGGCCTGTTCCACCGTCTTTTGTCGGTCTAGTTTTGTTTTGCTGAAAAACTTGTCGGCATAGCAAATCAGCTGTTCTTCCTGCGTTTCGGGCAGAAAGTCTTGCGGAGGAAGTGGTAGTTGCTGCTGCTCGATGGCCTTCCGCGTGATACCCGCACCCGTATGGCGTTCGCACACGCGTGCATGGCGCGGCAATCCTTCGGCGCGAAGCATCTCAGCCCCCAGCCGTCCGTGGGTGATGTAGGGTTCTGAGCCGTGACAATATATGGATGGAGCATCGCAACGCACGATGCCGATGTCGTGAAGCATGGCCGCTTCTTCGATGAAAGGCAAGTCGAGATGCAGTTCTGGGTGCTTTTTGGCCAAGGCCAATGCCAGGTTGGCCACGCATCGGCTGTGGGTAAGCAGCGTGTGGCGCAAGTCGTCTTCGTGGGGATAATATTTGTTGATGATGGCTTGATAATTCATTTGCTGTGGTGTTTGTGTTCGTCTTTCTAACGTTGGTGCCCTATATATATTGTACGCGCGCGCGGAAAACATCGTCCACGACAATAAAAACACCGCTCAAGCTGTTTTTTTTGCACCAAACAATTTGGGTTATTGGCAATAATTCTCTAAATTTGTGCATTAAAACAATAAACAACAAATGTTATGATAGACGTAAAGGAAGCATTGCAAGATGCGCAAGACCGCATGGAGATGGCGGCGATGTATCTGGACGAGCAGCTGTCGCGCGTTCGCGCAGGCCGCGCCAACGTGGCCATTCTCGATGGCGTGCGTGTGGAATCGTATGGTATGACCGTGCCTTTGAACCAAGTGGCCAACGTTTCGGCACCCGATGCACGCACCATAGCCATCAAGCCTTTTGACAAAAAGGCCATCCGAGACATTGAAAAGGCCATCATGGACAGCGATGTGGGCATCACACCCGAAAACAATGGCGAGGTGATACGGCTAGGCATACCCCAACCCACCGAAGAACGCCGCCGCGAACTGACCAAACAATGCAACAAGATTGGCGAGAAAACTAAAATCGAAGTGCGAAACGTGAGGGCAGAAATTAAGGACAAGCTGAAGAAGGCCATTAAGGACGGGCTGTCGGAAGACAACGAGAAAGATGCCGAAGAGAAACTGCAAAAACTGCACGACAAGTTCATCAAGAAGATTGACGAGCTGCTCGAGGCCAAGAACAAGGAGATAATGACGGTGTAAAACACGCACCATAACACAAATCATGCACGGACTGGTTATTAAGAACACAGGCAGCTGGTACACGGTGAAAACCGATGAAGGCCGCATCATAGACAGCAAGATAAAGGGCAACTTCAGGCTTAAGGGTATACGCAGCACATCGCCTGTGGCTGTTGGCGACCGCGTTGAGCTGGTTACCAACCAAGAAGGCACGGCCTTTATCGCCGCAATCGACGACCGCAAGAACTATATCATCCGCAAATCGTCTAACCTCTCCAAGCAAAGTCACATCCTTGCGGCCAACATCGACCAGGCTTTGCTCATCGTGACCGTTAACCGTCCGCAGACATCCACCACGTTCATCGACCGCTTCTTGGCCTCGGCCGAGGCTTATCGCATACCCGTGGTGTTGGTTTTCAACAAAACCGACCTGCTGGATGCCGAAGAGATGCGCTATCAGGAGATGGTTATGGCCCTCTATGGCACGGTGGGCTATCGCTGTTTGGCCGTTTCTGCCGAGACGGGAGCTGGTGTCGACGAGGTGCGCGCCTTGCTAAAGGGGCGCATCTCGTTGCTCAGCGGCAACAGTGGGGTGGGGAAGAGCACCCTCATCAACCGCCTTTTGCCCACGGCCAACCTACGAACGGCCGCCATTTCCAACGCGCACAATGCGGGCATGCACACCACAACGTTCAGCGAGATGCTTGAATTGCCCGAGGGCGGATGGGTTATCGACACGCCCGGCATTAAGGGTTTTGGCACGTTTGACATCGAACGCACCGAGCTAAGCAGTTATTTTAAGGAGATATTCGCCTTTTCGAAGGGGTGTCGCTTCAACAATTGCACGCACACCCACGAGCCTGGATGCGCCGTTTTGCAGGCCCTTAACGACCATTACATCGCGCAAAGCCGCTACCAATCGTACCTGAGTATGCTCGAGGATAAAGACGAAAGCAAATATCGAGAGGCGTATTAAGGGTGAAAAGGCTTATAAAGGTGAAAAAGTGAAAAGGTGAAAGGGGGAAAAGATGGGAAGGGTGAAAAGGTGAAGGGGTGAAAAAAATGGCTAACGCCGTGTAAAGGTGAAAAAGTGAAAAGTGAAAAAATGGCTAACGCCCACCAACTTGTCACCTCATTAACTAGTCAGCTCGTTAACTATTCAACCCATTCACTTGTCAACTCATTGGCTAGTCTGTTCGTTAACTAGCCAACTTCATTAACTTATCAGCTCGTTAACTAGTCAACTCCTTAATATGTTCCTTATGTTCTTCTGTCAAAAGGAGCCAACTTCATTAACTTATCAACTTGTTAACTAGTCAACTAGTTTATATGTTCCTTATGTTCTTCTATCAAAAAACATGTTCTTCTGTCAAAAGAACATGTATTTATGTCAAGAAGACGAAGGGATTAGGCTTAACTCCTCACGCCCTCACCATGCTATCTCTGCCGAACCAAAGCAGCGATGGTGTTCCTTGTCGTAGATAACGCAGAATTGTCCGGGCGCAACGCCTTGCATCGGCTTTTCGGCGTGCACGATGTAGCCGCCATTAGGCAAGGGTTCGAGCCGTGCGCAATGGTATTCGGGCGTGTGCCTAATCTTAAATGTAATGTCGAGCGAGTCTAGTGGGGCCGTAAGCAGATGCAAGTCTTGCACCTCAAAATCTTTCTTATAAGCCGTGGCAGGCTCGTATCCCTTGCTTACGAAGAGCACATTGCGCGCCACATCCTTTTTAACTGCGTACCAAGGACCGCCTCCAAAGCCCAGTCCGTGACGCTGTCCGATGGTATGAAACCACAATCCGCGGTGCATGCCAATCTTCTTTTCCGTTTCAAGTTCCAGCACCTCGCCTGGGTTTTCGCCTAGAAAGCGGCGGATATAATCGTTGTAATTAATCTTGCCCAGAAAGCAAATGCCCTGGCTATCCTTACGTTTGGCATTGATAAGGTGTTCGCGTTCGGCAATCTCTCGCACCTCCCCTTTCTGGTAATGCCCTATTGGGAAGACGGCTTTTTGCAGCTGCCAATCGTATATTTGCGCAAGAAAATCGGTTTGGTCTTTCACAGGGTCGGGACTTGTAACCAGCCATTTCCTGCCGTCAATCCATTCTGTTTGGGCGTAATGTCCCGTTGCGATGAGGTCGTATTCGTGCCCGCACTTCTCATGAAAAGCACCAAACTTAATCAGCCTGTTGCACATCACGTCGGGATTGGGTGTAAATCCCGCCTTCACCTTGTCCATCGTGTAGCGTGTAACCTGCTCCCAATACTCCTTATGGCAATCCACCACCTCCAGCTTACAGCCATATCGGCGTGTCACGGCAGTTGCCATTTCGAGGTCTTCTTCCGAAGAGCAGTCCCATTCCTCGTTCTCTTCGGGGCCAATCTTTATGTAAAAACAATCAGGATGCAGTCCAAGCCGGTTAAACTCGTACACCACCACCGAGCTATCCACCCCTCCCGAGAGCAGCACGGCAATCTTCTTTCCCTTCAATTCTTCGATGTTCATGGTGCAAAGGTAGTTAAAAAACGGCAGACGGAGAGGCATGCCACCTAAGTTTAACGCTGTTGGCACGTTGCTATGCAAACAAAAACCAAGAAGAAACAACAATCACATGGGCGAAAAACATAACTGCAAGTAAATTTTTCTGTGAAAAACATAACCTCTGTATAGGAAATTATCTGTTTTTGTCTTCATTCTGTAAGAAAATAGAATGAAATGTTTGTAAATTAGCCTTTTATGCATTAACTTTGCGGAATATTTATAAATTAGGGAGTAAAAATCCACGCACGATGAACAAAGCACAGACCATCATTAAGGAGCTGAAAGCCCTTGGAAGCGAAGAGAAGGCGGCGCATTTGAGCCGTTTTTTCAAGACCGGCAAGGGCGAATATGGCGAGAACGACCGCTTTTTGGGCGTTGTTGTGCCGCAAACACGCCGCGTGGCAAAGGCACATGCCAAGGCCGACATGGAGTGTTTGCAGCTGCTCATCACTTCTGAGTGGCACGAAGTGCGGCTGTGTGCCCTCTTCATACTCACCATCCAGTTTAGCAAAGGCGATGAAGCCACGCGCGAAAGCATTGTGCACTTTTACCTACAGCATACCCAGTACATCAACAATTGGGACCTTGTGGACCTTGCGGCGTGGGAAATCCTCGGCACCTACTTGCTCGACAAGCCTCGCCAAACGCTTTATAGCCTGGCCGAAAGCCCACTGCTGTGGGAAAACCGCATCGCTATGGTGTGCACATTCGCCTTCATCAGGCAAGGTCAACTGGATGATACCTTCGCCTTGGCCGAGAAAATGCTGCACCATAAGCACGACCTGATGCACAAAGCCATAGGCTGGATGTTGCGCGAAGCAGGCAAACGCGATGAACAAAGGCTGCGAAGCTTTTTGGAACAGAATCGCTTGGAGATGCCCCGAACCATGTTGCGTTATGCCATTGAGAAGTTTTCGCCAGAGGAACGTAAACAGTTCTTACGCAAAGGATAACGCGGCCACAAGGCAAAAGCCCGCATTAGCAGGCGAACAAACCCACATTACAAGGAAAAAAACATCAACCCAGCCACGGCAACAAGCACGCTTGACCGTGGTTGTCAACCCCAAATTCAAGGCAAAACATCAACCCGAGACAGGGTTAAGGGGGCAAACTGTTGTCCCGCATACGTTTAAATACTCATAAAATAAACCAGAAGTATCATTAAGATGAAGTGTTATTCAAGAATTCTGTCCCATATTTTTTCGCGTAATGCGCTCGCAGGCTTGCTCTTGGTAACTGCATTGGGCTTCGTTCCCAGTGTTTTTCAACCGCAAGTTATCATGGCCCAAGGCCAAGGCATTACCGTAAGGGGCTTCGTGATAGGCGCAGACAAAGAGACCCTTGTGGGAGCTTTGGTGCGCGTGTTGCCAGATGGCATGGTGGCACAAACAGACGGTTACGGCAAGTTTGAACTGACAAAGGTACCCGCCAACGCACAATTGCAGGTGTCGTACCTAGGCATGAAGACCGCCATCATACCCCTTAACGGCCAAACGGAGCTGAACATCGAGCTGGAACAACACACGTCCAACATGCCGTTGCCAAGCAGCCGGGTGGAAGAAAAGAAGCATGTCTTTCTGGCAAAGCATGCACCAACGGCTTGCTAAATTAATTTCCACGAAGTGCCAACTTTCTTCTTTTTTATTTTACAAATCTATCTTTTTCGACACGCCATTCTAGCATTTTTCTTGGCCTTCTAGCCAGCAAAATGCATCACTTCCCTTATTTCTTAAATCACTTTTGAGTAAACCACGGAACTAAAATGGTGCTTTTTGCATCGGTTTGCTTCTCTAGATTGTCGCCGATGCGAGTTTTTAGGTCTGTGTTTTGGCCTAGTTTTCCACCTAATTCATAGCATTCAACACACCATTATCCGTCGGTAACAATGCCGTTTTCGTTCATCAACTAGCAAAGTGCATCACTTAGCAAGGCAAACTGCATCAGTTAGCAAGGCAAACTCTATCTAAAAGCCATGCTTTTTCATGCAAAAAGCAAGGCTAAATGCGGCACTTAGCACATGTTTTGTACCAAAAGACGGGTAAAAGTGGCAAAAAGGCGTGCCAGACGCCAACACTCGCCGCTCTCTCACCTGCAACAACCCCATGCGAGAATGAATTATTTGCGGCCGAGGGGCGAAATACGGAGCGCGAAGGCAGCCATAATGTTAAAAAACGCACCGAAAATTTTACTTATTGAGCGATACAACCCACCTCCTGCGCGAGAGAGGTAAGGCCAACAAATACCTTATGCATAAACATAGAGAGAGAAATATTTCATAGACAGCAAAGTTGATGCTGTAAAGTCGACACCTACTTACATACTTACGCCTGTTCGGGATAAGAAACAGTCATTGTGACAACTACCCCTCATCGCGACAAAATATTTCGCAAAAGGAGTTGCTCCTTGTCCCGAACTGGCGTATACTAATGGCCAAACGTAACTCCAAACCCAGTCCGTTTGGACAACAACTACTCAAAATCACTCCTCTGCTTAGCTTTCTCCAACAGCCATTGCAGTTGTTGGTCGATGGTAAGGTGGCTATTATCCAGTTCTATAGCATCATCCGCCTTGCGTAAAGGGCTCACTTCGCGGTGACTATCTATGTAATCGCGCTGTTGAACATTATGAAGAATATCCTCATAGTTGGCCTCCATGCCCTTTTCCACAAGTTCATCATAGCGGCGTTGCGCCCTAACCTCGGCCGAAGCCGTAACAAACACCTTGAGTTCGGCATCAGGAAACACCACCGTACCAATGTCGCGGCCGTCCATCACGATGCCTTTGTCCTTGCCCATGCGTTGTTGTTGCGCCACCAAAGCCGTGCGAACAAAGTCTATTGCCGCAATGGCACTCACGTGGGCCGACACCTCCATGCCCCTTATCTCTTGCTCAACGTTCTCGCCGTTGAGGTAGGTTTCGGCCCTATTCGTTGCAGGGTTCAATTTAAACTCCACCTGCAGTTCATGCATTCGGGCTTTCAGCGCATTGCGTTCCACTTCTCCGTTGGGCATAATCATGCCGTTTCGCATGGCAAAAAGCGTAACGGCGCGATACATAGCTCCCGTGTCTACATAGATATATCCCAATTCTTTAGCCAACATCTTGGCCATAGTGCTCTTTCCGCACGACGATAGCCCGTCGATGGCGATGGTTATTTTCTTCATGATGTATATCGTTTATGAGTTGTTGAGTTTATGAGTTTATGAGTTGTTGAGTTTTTAGTTGGTAAGTTTTTCAGTTTATGAGCTGTTATGTTTATGAGTTGTTGAGTTTATGTGCTGTTGAGTTTGTGAGTTGTTGAGTTTATGAATTGTTGAGTTTATGAGTTTTTAGTTGGTAAGTTTTTCAGTTCATGAGCTGTTATGTTTATGAGTTGAGGTCCGTTCGCCTGTTCATTTATAACCTCAAAAAATTAAAGCCACAGTAACTCATAAACTAAAGAACTCAAAAACTAATGAAATCAAAAACTAAAGAGCTCAAAACCAATGAACTCAAAAACTAAAACCCCACAATCACAATGCCAACGACACGTTAAGCACAACCGATGAGCTGGAAACATGATACTTGCCGTAGGCCAAGTTGAGCTTAAAGCGTTCCAGTTGCAGGCCGGCACCCAGCGAAAGGCCCGCCCCATGACTGCTGGCGTTCTCGGCATCGCCCACCTTCATCTCGTTGGCGCGACGCAAACTGTAGCCTGCACCCACCCAAATGTTCTGTGACAAATCAACATCTAGCCCGAAAACAAAGTGCTTCATCAGCGAATAATGCCAGTGGTTAAGGTCAACCAGCGTGGCCGAAAGGCGGAAAGGCGTGTGTTGCACGCTTTTACTGAAACCCAACTGCACGTCTAAGGGCATGGCTTCATAGTCGTCTTCGTAGGCCTTGAGCTGCCCGCCAAGGTTCTTTGCCACTGCCGAGAGCGACAAGCCACGGTCGGCATCGTAGTAATTAAGACCCAAGTCTACACCAACACCAATTGAATGATACTGCCCGATGCTCGACGAAAGCAACTTTGCAGCGATGCCACCAGCAAGTTTGTCGGTGAGCATGTACGAGAAATAACCCGTAACAGCAATGTCGCGGGCGGAAAATTCGCCAAGGTCTTGGTTCTCGGATGTGGTGTATCGCATCTTGCCATAGTCCACATAGTTGACCGAAAGTGCGGCCGATGCCCGCTCTTTTATCACCCTGTTGAATGCAGCTCCTGCCATGTTGACGCCGCGCATGAAGTTCATGTAGCTCAAAGCAAGCGTCTTGTCGGTAACTGTTGACAGCAAAGCAGGGTTGTTGGTCATCAACCAAGCGTCGTCTTCTATAAGCGTTATGTTGTCGCCACCCAATGCTGCGGCATGCGCACTGACGGGAATGCGCAAGAAATTGTAAGCCGTTTGGCTCTCTTGTGCCACTAATTTTGCCGATATAACGAACAAAATAAGGGTGAAAATAACTTTTTTCATCAACTTCTTTCTGTTTTATCTACAAAGATACACCTTTTTCCAATTATATCATTATATTTGTAGCTGAATTGAGTTTCATTTACCGTGAAAGCTCAAATGTTGTGCAACAACTTCAATCGTGTGGAGATAAAGAAGACCCATAGTGCCAATTTGGAGAACAAGCGCGTAACCAACTACCTGCTTGGGCTTGTCGTTGTACTCGCGTTCCTTTTCGTGGCGCTTGAGTATAACAGCAATTCGCGCACCTTTAACTTCGACGACGATGTGCCCGACGACATCTTTGAGGAGATGGAAATATTGCCCGATGTGGAGAAACAAGAGATGGTGACTGCCGCAACACCCACGGCCGCACCATCCATCACCGAGAAGATTAAGGCCGTTGACACGCCCGTTGCCCTTCCCGACAAGCTGAATGAGCGCGACGAAGAGGAGAAAGAGGGTGAAGAAGCGGCCGTGAAACCGAACGAAACGCCGACAACGGCTATCGAACAACCTGTGCCAGAGCCGATTGACAACGACAACGCACCGCACATTGTGCGACAAATGCCCGAGTATCCGGGCGGAATTGTCGAGTTCATGAAGTGGTTGCAACGCACGCTTCGCTATCCTCCAGCGGCACAACAACAGGGCGTGCAGGGTACGGTGATGGTGTCGTTCATCGTCAATGTAGACGGAACCATTACCGAACAAAAGGTGGTTCGAAGCGTCAATCCCGACCTTGACGCTGAGGCTTTGCGCGTTATCAGCAACATGCCTAAATGGAAACCCGGCCTTGAAAAAGGAAAACCCTGCCGAACGCTCTTCGCAATACCCATCGTGTTTAAACTTTAAAACGTGTCATCATGTTGACAGACAATCTAATTCTCGACAAAATAAACGCCTACATAGACGCATTGCCTTTCGACCGAAAGCCACAATCGCTATACGAACCCATACGATATGTGCTTTCCATCGGTGGAAAACGCATCAGGCCCACACTGGCCTTGCTGGCCTATAACCTCTTTAAAGACGACCCGGAAAGCATCCTGCCTCCCGCTTGCGGACTGGAAACTTACCACAATTACACTCTGCTGCACGACGACTTGATGGACAATGCCGCCCTGCGACGCGGAAAACCCACCGTACATAAGCGTTGGGATGCCAACACGGCCATCCTTTCGGGCGACTCGATGCTGGTGCTTGCCTATCAACTCGTGGCCAAATGCAATGCCCAGAAGCTGAAACCCGTGATGGAACTCTTCACCGAAACGGCTCTGGAAATTGGGGAGGGACAACAATATGACATGGATTTCGAACACAGAAACGATGTCACTGAAGACGAATACATCGAGATGATACGCCTTAAAACTAGCGTGTTGCTGGCATGTGCCATGAAGATGGGCGCCATCTTGGCCGATGCGCCTGCTAAAGATGCCGACTTGCTATACAAGTTCGGCGAACAAATTGGACTTGCTTTCCAACTGCAAGACGACTTCCTCGATGTTTACGGCGACAGTGAGGTGTTTGGAAAAGCCATTGGCGGCGACATCGTAAGCAACAAAAAGACGTACATGCTCATCAACGCCTTTAACAAAGCCAACGATGAGCAAAGAAAAGAACTGCAACAATGGGTGAACCAGCAACATGGCGACCCACAAAAGAAAATAACGGCCATCACAAAGCTATACAACGACATGCAAATAGACAAGATGGCCGAACGAAGAATTGAACACTACTTTGAATGTGGCAAACGCTACCT
Organism: uncultured Prevotella sp.; assembly: GCA_905373605.1. Classification (GTDB taxonomy): domain Bacteria; phylum Bacteroidota; class Bacteroidia; order Bacteroidales; family Bacteroidaceae; genus Prevotella. The sequence goes on along the minus strand of CAJPTO010000006.1, from coordinate 15,425 downwards.
TGACGAGGTGAACGTGCCAGCCGAACGAAAAGTAAACCTCATTAACTATGCCTTGAAAATGATGAACAGGAAATACTAAACTTTCTCACCTAAATTAACAATACCATGCCATACCGACGACTACCTAAGACAGATGCAGCACGCCTTAAGGCTCTGAAAATGCTGCTCGAAAACGAGAGTGTATACGCGGCCAGAAACCGATTTATTGATTGGAGTGTGATTAATAAGGCCCGGCCTGCCTACGACAGGTTGCTTACCGCGGCGCAACAATACCGCACTTCGCTTACGGCACAAGCCAGGCAAACGGGCAAGATTGACCGTGTGCAGCGCAATGCCGTGATGTATGTGAGCCATTTCCTGCAGGTGCTCTTCCTTTGTGTGGAGCGGGGGGAAATAAAAAAGTCGGCACTGAAGCTTTATGGGCTTAGCGAACACGCCACTTCACTGCCCAACCTCAAGACATTGGAGGGGTTGATGGACTATGGGCAGCGTGCCATCGAGGGCGAAAGGGCACGCATCAAACAGGGCGGAAGGCCCATTTACAATCCATCCATCGGGATGGTGGCCACACATTACGACATCTTTGTAGAAACCTATAAGCAACAAAAGGCACTGCAAGCCCGAACAAACAAGGCAATAAGCACCTTACATACGCTAAGACCCGAAACAGATAACATCATTCTCGACCTATGGAACCAAATTGAGAAGCATTTCGAACACGAACCGCCTGAAGTTCGCTTCGCCGAATGCCGTAAGTTGGGCGTGATATACTATTATCGCCGCAACGAGGAACACCTATACTAGCGCGTGTCCTGGCTTTTCTTAGGCGCAAGGGGGCTTCGCTTGCCATTAAAACGCAGGGCATTGTGCCTTTCGAAGCACGGGCTTGCGCCTTTCAAAGTAAGGGCTTGCGCCATTTGAAACGTGGGCTTGCGCCTTTCAAAGTAAGGGTTTGTGCCTTTCGGTGCGTGGTTTGTTGGCGGTTGTTTCTCCCCCTTGACAGGGGGAGCGTGGCGGCTTGTGCTTTTTTGTGCAACCCACAACCAGTAAAATGTAAACAGGAACATGACAACAGAAATAATAGACACGCACATTCATCTGGACGTTGACGACTATCGCGACGACCTAGACGATGTTGTTGCCCGCGCCAAAGCGGCGGGGGTGAGCAAGCTTTTCATTCCAGCCATCGACGAAAAAAGCGGAGATGCGGCTCTCGAACTTTCTAAACGCTTCCCCAACTACGCCTTCCCGATGATGGGCTTGCACCCAGAGGAGGTGAAAGCCGACTATGCCGAGGTGCTAAGCCACATGAAGCGGCGGTTTGATGCACCAAATACCTTCATCGCCATTGGCGAAGTGGGGCTGGACTTTTATTGGAGCCGCGAGTTCGAAGCCGAACAGCTAGCCGCTTTCGAAGAACAAGTGCGCTGGTCGGCCGAATATGGCTTGCCGCTGATGATACATTGCCGCAAAGGCCAAAACGAAATGGTGCACATCATCAAGCGTTACGAAAGCCAACTGCCTGGCGGTGTCTTCCATTGCTTCACGGGTAACGAGCGCGAGGCCGATGCTTTCTTGCAGTTTCCCAAGTTTGTGTTGGGCATTGGCGGCGTATTGACGTTTAAGAAGTCGAATTTGCCCTCGGTGTTGCCGCATATACCCCTTTCGCGCATCGTTCTCGAAACGGATGGGCCTTACATGGCACCTGTTCCCATGCGCGGAAAGCGCAACGAGAGCAGCTATCTCACCTATGTGGTGCAGACAATGGCCGAAGCATACGGAACCACTGCCGATGAGATTGCCCAGCAAACCAACGAGAATGTAAGGCGTGTGTTTGGCGAACGCCTTCCTTAAAGGTGAAAAATGCTCACGCTCCCACCCTCTGGAAATCTTTGAAAGAACGGCTCACCACTTCCTTAAAGGTGAGAAAGTGCCAACTCTCCCACCCTTTTCCCCAAAAAGAGAGGAATGAAAAGGCGAAAAGACAGATTGGCATGTGCATCTAGACGATGTCTTCCATATGCTCAGCTCTCCTATTTCCTCTTTTTCGTCCTTGAAAGGCAGCCGCCTACCCATGCCAAGCCACATTTATCATCCGAGATGTTCTTGGCCCTTGCCCATTATGTCGCTGGCATGGCCATGCACCGGCACAATAAAACCATCCTGAAGATTGGCTTTTATCCCTAATTGGCGGTTTGATTGCCAAGCATTTGCTGCGTCAAATGAAAAAAAGGCAGGTTCTAAATACCACATTAGCTGTGATTTTTAGAACCTGCCTTTATTATGAAACTTAATCTTTCACAACCTCGCAGCCTCATGCAATCATAAAAGCATGAACTGAAAAAATCATGAAATGAAAAGCTAACAAGCCGTTTTTAGAACCTATATCCCACTGTGAACAGCATTTGATGGCGTTTGTTGCTCGCGGATACGGCCGAAGCCTCGTTTGTTACAGCCTGGTTGGTGCCTGGATCGATGGTGGTTAGCCCGTTGGTGAATGGATAAAAGCTGCCATCCGTTGCGCTGAACTGGTAAGCAAAGTCGGCCGTCCAATGTTTTCCGATGAAACCCAGTCCCAATGTCATGCGGTTGGTGCTCTTCCAGTTTACGTAGTCGGCGGCAGAGCTGTAATACGAACCCTCCGAGTTAAGCGTGCCATCCTTAAAGGCATCTTTCTTGTAAGCCGGCGACACATAGTTGTAGCCTGCTCGTACAGCAACCTGCGGCAACACCTTATATTCCATGCCCACTTTGAAAGTAGCAACGCCGTTGAGTGTGCGTTTGGCGTGGTTGTTCATCACCTTGTCGCTGGCAGATGTCTCGTGCGCATAGCCATAATAGTCTATCTCTTCGCCGTCAATGTAGCGGTTGTCCATCGTTGAATAGTCTGAATAAGTCACCGATGCGCCCAAAGCCAAGAAGTTTCCAACGGTATGTCCGATGCTAGCACCGAAAGTCCAAGGAGTGAAAAGCTTAAAATCGTATGTTTCCGACGACTTTCCCGTATCCCATCTGCCCGCATTCTGGCCATCGTTTAGTATCGTTGTGTAGTTCTCGGTCTTCAAGTCGTACCACGTAGGCGAATTGATTGACACGCCTATACGGAAGGGCGACTCTTCTATTGGGCGGAAAATGGCACCCGCACTGAGGTCGAAGCCTGTGCCTGTTACCTCGCGTTCGTCGGCCACGGTGGCCGTTCCAATCTCCTTATTCGCCTTGTCTACGAGGTTTTCCACATACTCCGAGTAACCCTTATAGTTAACGGTGCGCAGTCCAAGCGTGAAGCCTAGGTACACGCGATCGTTCCAGTTGCCGCTGATGTTAAAGTCGTAGTTGCCGATGTATCCGCGTTGTGAGCGGCCGAAGAGGTAGCCGTTGGCGGCATTGTAGTTAAACTCTTTGGGATCGTTTTTATCCACAAGCCTCGTGTTCCAATACAAGTAGTCGAGTTGTCCGTAGGTTCTGGCGATGTCGTCCGAAGTTCCGTCTACATATCCATAAATAACATCCTTGTTTTTCACACCCGGACCAACGCTATATCCACCATCATAGAGCGAACCGCGCATGCCCTTGAGGTAAGCTTGCTTACCCAGCGATGCATCATTAAGCCTACCAGCTGCGGCAAGGAAATAATTAAAGTTCGTCCCTTTGCTGAAATTGAAGGCGAAGTTGATGTAAGAGCCATCGCTCATGCGCATGGCACGATAGAAACCAGCTTGGTCGAAGCTCATCTTTGTGGAAGAATGTCCCAGCCTGGCATTGGCATCGGCTTGCGAATTAAAGCCGAACGAAAGGTTAACCCCCGACTTGCGGAAGAGCCCGATGCCTGCTGGATTGGTTCTTATGGTGGAAAGGTCGGCCCCGAGGGCTTCCATTGCACCTCCCATACCCACATATCGCGCCGTTCCGTTAAGGTCGTTACCCAGCAAACGGGCATTCTCGTAGGTTTCTTGAGCCATTGCGGGCAGTGCCAACAAGGCCGAACAAATCATCAAATATCTTGTGTTCATAACTTTACTGCTTTATCTTTTTCACTGAATATCATTTAGGTAGCCCTTGCATTAGCGTCTGCCACCGAAGTGTCCACCCCTCGATGATGAGCCACCTCCAGTGCTTCCTCCGCCAAACGAGCCGCCTCCGCCGCGCGATGAGCCGCCTCCGCCGAACGAACCACTGCGCGAACCGCCGTCATAACTACGCGTTGGCGAGGAGAAGTCGCGGTTGCTGTCGGCAGAACGGCGGTTGTAGAAGTCGCCGTTGCTGCTGCGTTCGTAGCCATTGCCGTAGCTTCGGCCCGACGAACGCGTGTTGCCGTTGTATTGGTAGCGGTAGTCGGTGCGGTCTCTTGTTGCCCGCGAGCTCATGCTGCCATGATTTCGGGTGCCCGTAACGCCGCGATAAGTGTAATATCCAGGCGCATAATAGCCGCCCCAGCCATAATAAGGGCTGTAATAACCATAGTATGGGCCGTAATATCCGCCATAATAATAGTAGGGCGAACGCCAGCCGTAGCCGTAATAGGGATAGGCCCAGTCGTTATACCAATAGGAATAATAGCCGCGCCAACGTGGGCCATAGCCGTAATAGAACGGGTCGTACCAGTCCCAGTCCCAACGAGAATAGCCGTAATAAGGCGAGTAACCATAATAGCCGAAGAACCAAGGATCGTAGAAACGACTGACACGGCGGCTATAATAATAGTCGTCGTCATCATAATAGTCGCGGCGGTCGCGCCTAGAACGGTCGTATCGGTCGCGGTCGCGGTCTGAATAAGCTGTGTTTACCTCCTCTTCAACAATGACATTCCCCAGCGAGTCGCGCCGTATTTTTTGGTAACTACTGCCGTTGCGGTTGCGGCGGTTGTACTCATCCACGTTCCTGTTCGACCCCGAATAATACACATCGGCGTCTTCTTCCTGCTTGTCTTTGTATTCTTTGTTAATTCTGTCTGATTTTTTAGGTACGAAATACACATCGTCTGTCTGGGCCATTGCCGAGAATGAGCCCAATACAAAACCGATTGCCAATAATCCTAATCTTTTCATGTCAATGTTCCTTTCTGCCAAAGGCTATTTGTTACGTTGCAAATTTACTAATGATTGTTATGCAAATATAAGGATTTTCCCTAACTAAACGGAGGATTTTCCCTATTTTTTTGTAATTTTGCGATGGTGACTTATTGGTCGGACCAAGCAGACTTGTTGGACAAGTCGGACAAATCAGACTAGTCTGACCAGTCAGACTTGTCGGACAAGTCAGACAAGCCGGACAAGCCGGACTAATCAGAGTGGTCAGGCCTGTCAGACTTTACTAATCATCCCTAAAAAAATCGCAACATGGAATATCTGGAAGCGGTCTTCACGGTCAGTGTATCGGCCGAAGACCTTGAGGCAACCAAAGACTTGCTTGCCAACCTTGCGGCTGAAGCCGGATTTGAGGCCTTCGAAGACAAGGGGAATGCCCTTGTGGGCTATGTTCAGCCGCAGCTGTTAGACCGCGAGTTGCTGGACGAGGGCATTGCCAACTTCCCCATAGCCACGGCAAACATCACCTACAGCTTGGCGCAAGCCGAAAACCGCAACTGGAATGAGGCGTGGGAAGCACAGGGGTTTGAACCCATTTGCATCGATGAGCGATGCATGATATACGATGCACGCCACACTTCGCCTGCCGATTTGCCCCAAAGCTTCCACCTAAAAGTGGGCCTCGAGCCGCAACAAGCCTTTGGAAGCGGCGCGCACGAAACAACGCGCATGGTTGTTTCGCGCCTGTTAGACACGCACTTGCAGGGCAAACGCCTTCTCGATTGCGGTTGCGGAACAGGCATCTTAGGCATCGTGGCCGCCAAGTTGGGGGCGAAAGCGGTGCTGGCATACGATGTTGACGAGTGGAGTGTGGACAACACACGCCACAATGCCGCCCTCAATGGGGTGCAAAACATGGTTGTTCGCAAGGGCGACAGTAGCTGCCTGACGCCTAGCGATGGGCTTTTCGACGTGGTTGTGGCCAACATCAACCGCAACATTCTGCTGGCCGACCTGCCCCGATGGGTGCAAATGGTGGCGCAACATGGCTTGGTGGTGCTAAGCGGCTTTTACCAAACCGATGTGCAGATGCTGGTTGAGGCTGCCAAAACGTTGGGGTTGATTTGCCTTATAGCATGCGAAGATGAGGGATGGGCGTGTTTAACGTTCAGTAAGGCATAGCCAGAAGGCCGCATGTCGGCGGCTTTTGGCAACACGATGCATGGCGTGGAGCATCGCGCCAAAAGGAGTTCAGCACCATGAATAAGGTGTGTGGGGTGTTATTTCATCAGGTTTTCCATGAAGTTGTCAAGGTCTTCGTCCAGGTTTTGCAGCAATTCTCCTGTGATGATGCTTGTGTTGTCGTCAACGAGATGCAGTTCGGCCACATGGCTCTTCTCATCGTCTTCGAGAACGAAACTGAACGGGCGCAAGATGCCCATCCCTTCAACCACATTGTTAAGCTTTCGCAGGCAACTTTGCAGAATGTGCGTAACATTGTGGTAAAAATGCTCGTCGCGACTCTCAATCCATTGCTCCACTACGCATCGCGTAATCTCCCTGTCATCGTCGTCGAAGGCCAGAAGCTCGCCCGAATCTTGCGAAACCCTAATATGGATGTCGGTAAGCGTGGCGTTGTTTTCTAGGTTAGGAAACTTTTGCGCTATCTTATTAATGGCGCGTTCCACCTGCATGATGGTTTGTTCCGTAGCTTTCATAATGCAAATTGTTTTAATGGTATTGCAAAGATAGTGAAAAATAGCATACGCAAGTGCGTTTTAAGTAGAAAAGTTTGTCGTTTTTGAATATTCTTTTGCCTTATTGCATGATAACGAAAGAGTTACAATGGTGGGAAAAGGATGGGGAAAGAACAAAAAACTTGCTTAGACAACACATTTCAGCCTGTGACTTGTGGTTGCTTTTCAAGGAAACAGCCTACAAAATCTCTCCTAAATTCTACAAACAGCAACTTAGTTGCTAGGCATGTTTATCCCTGTTCCAAGCGCAAAAGCTACCAAAGGCCTTGTTCAGTATGGCGTTTTCTTTCACAGCCCAATACTTAAAGCCCAAGAACTCTTGGTCGATGCCGAGTAATTCGATAACAGCCAATTGGTTTTCAGTTGTTGGGTCCATCATATAGTCAGTGGCAGCCTTGTTGAATTTGTTCATTTCGGCGATAAAATAGTCAAAAAAACGTTTTTCTTTCAGCTTACGGCAGCCTTCCCGTCCATTGAAAATAAGGTTTAATAGTTCGATTGTTTTGCTTACGCCAGTGCCTTCTACCATAGAGCAGAATACGGCCTTATTTTCTTTATAGCTAATCGTTTGTGAAATCATCTCTTCCACATCACTTCGTGCAGGATTAAGGATGTCGTCGAAAAGGTTCGACTTTTTCCCATTGCAATAACGGCAAGCCAAAATAGGTTATTCCAATCATTTCGCTCGGCAGGCGTGTTGTTTTGGCTGTGCCAATGCTCCACTTCGTAGTCAGTAATGCATTTGCGTTCGCAGAGATAGCACTTTTCGTGCTGGTCTTCATGAAGCTGCCGCACAACATCTTCGCCATTGTATTTGTTCGTAGTGATAAGCGACAGGGGCTTTTCTGTCGATTTGAACACGCTAATCATTGTTTTTCAAACTTAAGAACTTGTCTATGTTTTGGGATTTCAGGTTAAGATACTGGCCAACAATCAGTGGCGATGCCGGTTCGGGTATGTTCTCGAAGTCGTCGATTAAGGCTTTCGCCTGCTTTCTTTCTGCAGCTGTCAGTGCTTCATTTTGCATCAAGCTTGTTAATGCATCAAGTTGCATCTGCATGTAGCTAGAACTTGTTCTTACTCCAAAATAGCCTTCAGCCAAAGATTCGTAAGAATACTCTGTGAGATTTTTTATTGGTTCGCGCCGTTCGAGGTCGAAAGCCACCGCCGTTTGCAGCGAACTAAGCACAAAAGGCGAATGCGTTGTAACGATGAATTGCACCTGTGGGAACACTTTAACCAGCAAGGGCAGTATCACTTTTTGCAATTCTAGGTGCAAATGTGTTTCTATCTCGTCTATCAGCACGATGCCTTGCCGTTCGTAAGCGCGCGTAAGCGCGTCTTTACCTTGCATCTTTAGGATGAGGTCTACAATAATATCCAGCACGGCGGCAAAGCCATCAGACATCTCAGTGAACTTAAAACGTTTGCCACCAGTTTCTATTTTGAAGCTGTAGTCCTTATAATTAAATGCCAAGTGCAAGTCGGGGTCTTGGAACACCTCTTTCAAAAGCTGCTCAAACCCCACGAACCATTGGCTAATCTTTTCGGCATCATCATAAATTTTCTCGTTCCTGGCCAAGGCTTCTTGTATCTTAAGGTCCGAAAGAAAGTTGAGAAACTCGTGCGTAGCCGTTTCTTTTACGCCCCAATTCGCCTTTATATTGGGCTTGGTAGGGTTTGTTGGCTCGTTCATTCGCACCTTGCGGTTGGCCGCATAGCTAGCAATGATGAAGTTAGTTTCGTTGGAAGCGTAAACGATTTTATCGAGATTGGCGAACGAAACTTCAACTTTTCCAAAAAAAGCATTTACTGCCGCCTGACGATTATTCACTTTGTTTTGAAGCTCTAACGTCTTATTTGGATCTGTGTTCTGCTCCAAATTCGCTTTTGCGGTTTTCAACCAGTCCTTATATTGTAAGAACCACTTATTCTGATCTTTCTTAATCGCCTCAATATGTTCCACCATCGCATTCAGCAGCGATGTTTTTCCGCTACCATTTTTCCCAGTAATGATAAGGTGTGGTGCATTGCCGTCTTCAATGGGGATGTTGAAGCCGCCCAGATGAAAAACGTTGTTGACTATGATGTTCGTAATATACCTGTTCATTCGATACGTAATTTATTCACCAGATGTGCATGCGAATTTACAAAATATATGCCATTGGCACAAATTAATCATCCTTTTTATGAAAAAAAAGGCGTACGTAAGACCTGCATTGGCCATAAATCGTACCCCGAAGTAAAAGAAAATGCGTTCATCGTAAAATAAAAACAACATTTATGCGTTGACATAACAAACCCTCTAAACCTAAAACCATGAGTTTTATCGCTACCATGACACTGAGAAAGGCAGGGCGATTGAGCGAGGCTCTGCAACAAGCCAACGCCGACTGGCAACAAGAGAAAAGCGCTTACACATGTATGGCCATGTTCTGGGTGCAGAAAGACATTTGCGATTGGCTCATCAAAGAGCAACGACTCGGTGAAGCCAACGAGCGAATTGCCTTTCTTGAACAGCTGATTAAGCTGATGACCGACCCCGAGGGCATCGCACAAAAGGCCATACGGCGGCTCAAACAACATGCACTACCCTTTTACATACAGCTGAAACACATCGAGCGCATGAGCAAAGACGGATGCGAAGCGGTGGCTTACGAGGCACTTTTGCCTTTCCTAAACGAAGAGTTGCACCCCGACTTGCACGAAAAAGCAGGGTGGGTGATATGCCGTTACCTCAAACGCTTGCCGCCTGAGTGCCGGTCTTCCATTGCTAGAAGGGCATTGCTTCATTATATCAAACTGCAAAACAAGCGTCCGTCTTTGCTCCATTCGCAGATGTTGCTTGCGGCTTTAGCCGTTAAGGAGCGTTTTGCCGATTTCAAACTGCTCAATTTCATCACAGCGTGGGGAGTGAACACCTTTTCCGAGGCCGACTTCTTGCCATCACAGAGGGGCGAACAGACGTACAAACCTTTGGCCGAACACATTGTGGAACGTTGTTTCGACATGGATTATACGCTAAAAGATGTGAAGGAGGTTTTCATTCATAACGCATATTTCAACGAAGAAAAGTTGAAATTTCTTTATTCCCGAAGCCGTTACTTCGTCATTTGCCACGTTCAAAAACGAAACGAAGCGGCAGCAATGAACCTGGTTGCAAGTTATGCGCAAGAGATAGACGGAACGAGCATGCATAACGAGTTTCATTCGGCCATCCTTTCTTTTTATCAACGACATCTTACTTATAGTCATAAGCATTTGCTTTTGGAAAACAACAGCCTTTGAGCCATGAAGCAGTTGCTACCAACTTGTGGTGCAATCGCTGGCAGAGGGCCACACTACAAGCACCTGGTAGCCACACTACAAGCATCTTGTAGCCACACTACAAGCATCTTGTAGCCACGCTACAAGAGCCTTGTAGCCACAGTACAAACTGCATTGTACCGATGAATGCGGCACGAAACGGTAAAAACAAGGCTATATAATCAGTTCCTTTTGACTTTCATTCCAAAACTATTTCGTTTTGACTAAAAATAATAGCTGGTCAAAGCTGTAAAGAGTAGGTAGTAAAGTGAATGAGATAACATAGCTAAGTGATAGGAATAGCAAGGCTATTTGATGCACTTAGCAAGGCTTAATTTGCGGCATAAGGCGGGTAATACACGCAAGGTGAAAAATAAAGGCAGGTTCTAAAAGGTGCTTTTGCTAACTTTTAGAACCAGCCTTTGTGTGATGTTGGGCGGAAGAATTGCGGCAACAGATTATTTTTTCAATCCGTTAATGCGCCATCCCTACCAATTAAGGTTGCTCTTCGCCTTGTTGCCTAAGCGGACAATCCTTAATAACCTGGCGAATGCGCTTCACCTGGTCCTTACTTAATGATGACGAACGCGAGGGACGGCCCATAATGTTGAAAGAATCGTAGGTGTAAGTGCGGCGTTTCACCATGTCAGCGATGGTGTTCTTGCGAATGCTGCTCACCCCGCGGCGGTAATTATACGTGTCGTCGCAATAGTCCACAGGGCTATCTCCATCTTCACTGGAACCAGCACCAGTGTCTAGCAAGCCATAATACACGCCCAAAAGATACTCGAAGGCGTAAGTGTAGTTGCCCGAAGCATATTGGTAGAGGTCTGAAAACGACATGGCGATACCATATTCTTGGGGATAAAATTTTTCTACCTCGGCTAGCGACTCAATCTCCGACAGGTCTAGGCCGGGCAAGTCGCTTTTGGAGCCAAGCGTGTATGCGGGCTTACACTCGCCTTCGCGTAAGTCTGATGTTGCAAAATTGCTGAGCAACCACACGTTCACCACCTCTGCCGAGTCGTTTTGTTGGCTTGCAAGGTACGTGTCTATGTTTTCGCTTTGTGCGGGTGTTATCTGTGTGGTGCGATATTCTTTCAAGTAAAACTCCATCTTCGCATCGTAGCCGTTGGGCGCGTTCTCAATGGTTCCTGCAAACACTTTGTTCACGCGTTCGAGCATGCTGTTAATCCCGCGTCAAGCACTGCCTGTGCGTATGTGGCAGCCTTGCTATAATCATCATCGGCCTTAGCTCCCGAGCCGCCTTTGTAGAGGTAAACCTGCGCAAGAAGTCCGTTGATGAACGTCTTATTATAGAAGATATTGTAAGTTGGCGAGGGAGTTGTGGTGTAAGCCAGTGCTGTTTCCAGCTCTGAGATAATGAAAGCATAGTTCTCAGTTTGCGTGCGGCGGCTTTGGTCGTAGTCGCTAACGCGATTGGGATCGGTGTTGATGGGCAATCCCAGCGCATTGTTGTTGTAGGGCGAAAAATATTGCATGAGCCTGAAGAAGCACATGGCGCGCAACACGCGTGCTTCGCCGGCCACTTGCTCGGTTTCAGCTTGAGTTGCTCCGGGATGTTTGGCGAGTTTGTCTAGCACGATGTTGTAAAAGCCGATGCTTCTGAAGTAAAGGCTCCACAAAGTTTCGTGCATGGTGGGGTTCTTCCAGTCGATAGACGAGGTTAATTCGCCCCTGTAGTTTGCAGCAAAATTATTATCCATGTACGTATTTACGTCCAAGTCGTCGCTGTAATACATGTCCACCAGCATTTCGTTGCTGGCCAGGAATGTGTTTGGTGCACCTTGTAGGTAGTCCCTATCGTTTGAATAGTTGTAAAGGTTGCCTGCAAGCAGTCTTCGCACGTCTTCATAGCTGTTTACGCTGATGGTGTCGGTGGGTTCAACGTATAGGAAATCGTTGCACGATGCCAGCAACAGCATGCCCACAACAAACGTTGCAACCGCCGATGATATGTTTTTTAAAGAACGTTTTGTCATTTCTTTTTCTCCTTTATGGTTAAGATGTCTAGAAGCCTAGGTTAAGGCTAAGGCTGTAACTACGCGTTGTGGGGTATCCCCAACCGCCCATCAGTGTGGGATCGATGCCTCGATAGGGCGTTAGGGTGAAGAGATTGGATGCCGAAAGGGACACGCGGGCACTCTTAATGCTTATCAACCTGCAAATATTGTCGGGCAAAGTGTAGCCCAAGGTGAGGTACGAACAGCGAAGATAGTCGCCCTTTTCGAGCAACACATCGAGCTGATACCTGTCGAAACCCGACCCAAAAAGCCCCAAGGCAGGGCGAGAAGACACGTCACCGGGGGTGTTCCAGCGGTACAAGTCGGACAGATAACGGTTGCCACTATACTCCGCATGGTGGCTCATAAGTTGCTCGGTGCTGGGTATTACGTGCCCTGTTTGGAACTCGAATGTAGTATTGAGGTCGAACTCGCGCCACTTAATGTCGGTAGAGAAGCCGCCGCTAACCTTGGGATTGCGCACGCCTAGGTAAGTCATTGTGGGCGGTTCGAGGCCCAACGAGGCATTACCCAGCACGTCCAGGTCTACGGTGTTGCCGTCGTTTCCATATATCAGCGTGTGGCCCGTTGCAGGGTCTACACCCGCAAAACGATAGCCAAACCATGCCCCAACGGGATAGTCTTTCACGAAAAGCGTTCTGCTTATGTCGCGTGCGGCCGAGGCTTTGGGCACTTCTTCCAGCGAGTTGTAATAGGTTCTTGTGACGGTGTTCTTGTTGAAACTGATGTTTCCGCGAAGCTGCCACTCGAAGTTAGCCTTGCGAATGGGCGTTACAGAGAGGTCGAACTCCCATCCGCGGTTGGTGAGGTTGGCCACATTCTCGGTGATGGAATACACGCCTGACGACAACGGACGCGAGCGACTGTCTAGCAAATCCACCACCTTGTTGTTGTAATAGTTTACGTTGAAGCTGGCCCTGTTGTCCCAAAAGGTGCTTTCAAGGCCGATGTTCAGGTCGTGTTTGGTTTGCCATTTGATGTTGGGGTTGGCCTGAACGTAAGACGAAGGGATAACAATGCCATCGTAAAGGCGTTGCTTGTGCTTTGTCCTTCGGTGAGCGAACCGCGCACTTGCGAGGGCAAAAGGTCCCTAACATTGGACAATCCGCGAAGCCAATTGCGGCGATAGTTGGTGTAAGTGTTTTCGCCTTCTTCGGCGCGCGATGAAGAACTGGCCAGGTTAAACGACGCTTGCGAGGTGTAAGTGAGCCCTTCAAGGGGTGTTGTCCAGTCTAGTTTCACGTTAAGTCGCACGCCAACATAGCGCGAAGAGCGGGTGTTCTCTTCCATTTCGCGCACAGCGTTGAGCGTTTGCCAACCCAATCCGGGGCGAACGGTACTCATTGTCATGTCGTAACTCATGTCGTAGCCGTCGGGAGTTTCGTATGGGTTGCCCGCATAGGCGTAAGTAAGGGTCGAAATGGCCGAACCGGTTTGCCGTTCGTTGCGGTAAGTGGCGTCGAGAGCCGTTTGCAGTTTCAGCTTGTCGTTAAAGGCGTGGTTAATCTTCGAACTGAACGTGGCGCGTTTGTAGTTATTGTTCAGCTCGGTGCCGTTTTGGTTCATGAAAGTGAACGAATTGTAGTATTGCGTTGTCTTCGAACCGCCCGACATGCTGAGGTTTACCTGCTGGTTTGTGGCCACGCGGTAGAGCTGTTTAAACCAATCGGTGTTTATTCCTTGCAGCCGCGCAATCTCTGCATCTGCTTCGGCTTGGGTGATGATGCCCTTTTGCACTTGCGACAACAAGTAAGCGCCGCGGCCAATCTGCCCGTTGTTGGTGTCGTAAAAGGTGGTTCGCTCAAAGGCGAGCTTCTCTTCCGAGTTCATCATGCGCACATTGCGCTCGGGACGCTCGGTAATACCGAAGTAAACCATAGCGTTGTAGGAGGGTTTTCCCTCTCTTCCGCTCTTAGTCTTCACAACGATCACGCCATTTGCGGCACGTGCACCGTAGATGGCCGTTGCTGCGGCATCCTTAAGCACGGTAATCGACTCGATGTCGCTTGGCGCGATGTCGCCAATGCCCGATTGTGTGAGCATGTTTTCCAACGATTGCTGGCCGCGATATGTGGGAGCAGTGCCCGTTATGGGCATTCCGTCTACAATCCACATGGGGTCTGTGCTGCCACTCATCGAGTTTGCGCCGCGTATTTGCAGCTTAACGTCGGAACCAGGCCGCCCGTTGTACGAAGCCACCACGCCCGACATCGTTCCTTTTAATATTTGGTCCATGCTTCGCACGTCGAGTTTGGCTATGTCTGCACTCTTAATGGTCGACACCGAGCCAGTCATTCGCGGCCTTCACACGTCTTGGTAGCCCGTAACCACCACTTTGCCGATGCTGTTGCTGACCCGTTTTTTGGGATGCTTAGTTTATTGGGCAGTAAGAAAAAAAAAGACCGGGTGCATCACTGCAGCCGGCCCCCAAAAAATTAGAGAGTTATAAAAAAATCAAGTTGTTTATCTGTGGTTCAGAAAATCATTTTTTTGTGATCTTCGCTTCTGTTGTCTGTGCTTGATGTGCCGCTTGGCCAGCAAGATCTTGTTTTTCTGCGACCATTGCAGACACTACACGAGGCCATTGCTAGCAGAAGTGTGGCACAAAAACGACTCTTCGACATGCGTCATTGCAAGGTGATGATTTGCTTACCCTGCTCCACGGCCTCCATGTTTAGCGGAATGAGGTTGTGATAGCGTTCGGGAAGGGTCTTAAATAGCGCCTTGTTCAGTCCCTCGGTGCTAACCACGGGGCACACTTTAAGCAATCCGCCCAGCACAATCATGTTGAAAACCTTGGCATTTCGCATTTCGGCGGCCTTGTCCATAGCGTCCATGCGATACACCTTTATGTCTGTTCGTGAGGGAGGAGTGGCAATTCCGTTGCCGTCGTAGATAAGAATGCCACCCGGTTTTACGCGTGGTTCGAACTTATCTAGCGAGGGCTGGTTGAGCACAATGGCCACATCATACTTGCTCAGCACTGGCGACGAGATGCGATCATCGCTCACGATAACCGTAACGTTGCACGTTCCGCCGCGCTGTTCGGGGCCGTAAGCCGGCATCCATGTCACTTCCTTATCCTCCATCAAGCCCGAATAGGCCAATATCTTGCCCATTGAAAGGACACCCTGACCGCCGAAGCCGGCGATGATTATCTCGTGTTTCATTCTTTCGTCCTATCTTTTAGGTCGCCCTTCTTGTAATGGGGGAACATGTTTTCTTGCATCCATTTGTTGGCATGACGGGCGGACAAATGTCGGCTACTACGCTCCTCGACCAGCCCACTGCCA
>CAJPTO010000005.1 GCA_905373605.1 uncultured Prevotella sp. | reverse complement strand
GACGGGATAAATGCGGCAAAATGCCGTGCCAGATGCCACTTCTCACCCCTAATTTATCGCAACAACCCCATGCGAGAATGAATTATTTGAGGCCGATGGGCAAACTACGGAGCGAGAAGGCAGCCATAATGTTAAAATTTCTACTGAAAAATTTACTTAGTGAGAAATAAAAGTCAAGATGACTTCATTTTAACTGCCCCGCCCTCAATTTTTTCTTTTGTGGTTTTATTGTCTATCAAGTCTTTGCCAACATCTTAGCAGCCAGTTCGCAAAGCTCTCTACCCGACTTTTCCATTGTAAATTGCGTGCAATGCACTAGTCTTCCTTCTGCAATTTTTTTCTTAACACTTTCGTTACAAAGGGCTTCGTGCATGGCAGCAGCCAAACTTTCAGCATCTCCAACAGGCGTAAGGATGCCTGCTTTTCCCTCGTTAAGAATTTCTTTTGGCCCAGTTGGACAATCGGTTGCCACAATATTACGATCCAAAAGCAACGCCTCTATTAACGTTGTGGGCAGACCTTCAAACTTGGAACTCTGCACATATAGCTTACATTTGCTTATCCAAGGATAAGGATTGGCGCAGAAACCAAGGAAATGAACGTCGTTGGTGATGCCTAATTGCGAAGATAATTCGCGCAATTGCATTTCCGACTTGCCTTTTCCGATGATAACGAGCGGCTCGTCATGCGAATAGGCAGACCGAAACAGGGCATAAGCCCGCAACAAAGTAGAAACATCTTTCTGACTTTCTTCCAAACGGCTTACACTCAAGATGTATGGCTTATGGATAAGCGTATTGTTAGGTAATGCTTTCGCTTTGCGTTGCAACTCGTTTACGGCAATTCCATTATAAATCATTTCGAACTTATGGGTCATGTTGGGGAAGATCTGCACCGCTTCTTCGAGCATGGCCTTGGAGATGGTGACAAGCTTGTCGTAACAAGCAATGGTTTTCTCCATGCGGTGCTTTCTGCGAGCACTGCCATCCACAGCCTGGCGAATGGAAAAATGGTAAAAGCCAATGGTTGGCGTGGAAAGCCCCTTTATAAACGAATGGCTACAGCAATCGAAATCGATAACGACATCTGCTTGTGCTGCCAATTTCGCTATCCGATGCGCCATAATAGCTCTGCGTATGGGGTTGAGGAACACTTCATCCACAGCCTTCAAGCATACTGGAAGGGGAGCGGAAAGTTTGCGCTTGCGCCAACGCGTAAGCAAAGGATTGTTAACAAGGTGCACAATCCTTACGTTAGACGGAACTCGGGAACTGTAAACTTCAAGTTCTCCATAGTTCATGCCTATGGCCAGCGTAACTTCGTAATGTGGCAAAGATGCGAAGTAGGTTAAGTACTCCACAAGAACCGAGTCGATGCCGCCATCCAAAAAACGGCTCAGTAAAAACAATATGCGTTTTCGTTCCATATCCTCACCCTTTAGTCTTTAATTAGCAGCTTACAAAATACATGTTGTACGAAGTGCAAACATGCCCAATGCATTCATCGCGGACGACAAGCAAAGGCTTGTTATTGTGCTGTGTTGTCATTATTACGCTTGTTTCGTTGTTCATATTGCTGTATCACATCTTCAATGCGCCCCATGTTAAACTTCCCTGTTTCCCTGTCATACCTCATTTCAAATTCGGCACGCGTTCTTTTCCAGCGGTTATGGCTCCATAGATACATCGAGGGGTCTTTGCGTATCGATGCTTCAAGACGTTCAAAATACATGTCTGTGATGCGGAAGTCTTCGAAATCGTGGGCGTTATCGGTGAGCAATTGGAAGTCGCATTGGTAATATCCACGCTTCTTACGCGTAAGTGAGGCGTAGAACACCACCTGGTTTACTTTCTTCATGATGCGTTCGGTGCCGGTAAACACGGGTGTATCGTGGTTAAGGAAGTCAATCCAATGGTGAATGTTAAACCAGTTGGGCACTTGGTCGGCGATATATCCCATCACGATGGGTTGCCCTTTCTTCTGATATTCTATGGTTTTGCGGAGTGTTTCTTGCATCGATACGCACAAAGCACCGTTCTTTTCTCGGTTAATCTTAAACAGCTTGTCGAACACAGGGTTTTCCAAAGGGTGGTATATTTGCGTGCATTGCCCATTAGACTTTATCCATAACGGAAGCGATGTCACCCATTCCCATTGTCCATAGTGTCCCAAATAAACGCCGCACGAACGGCCTTCGGCTACATATTTGTCGATAAGGTCTGTACCAGTGAACACCATTCTGCGCTTAAGTTGCTTTTGGCTCATCGAAGAATACTTCACCGTCTCGGCGATATAATCACAAAACCAGCGGTAGAAGTCGTTAACAAGTTTAGAAATCTGGGCTTTCGACCTCTCGGGAAACGAACTTTCCAAGTTGCCTTTCACTATTTTTAGCCTGTACCTTACGACATAGCGCACCAAGAGGTAAAGACAATCTGACATGAAATAATGGAACCAGAAGGGAAAGCATGAAAGAAAAGTCCAACAAGTCCTCACTATGCGGTACAACACAACGTCAATCTTTCTCATCTCACTCATATCACTAGTTATGTGGTAAAAGTTTATCGTTAACCATCCTGTACATGTATTGCTGAATGATGGCTTTCACCTCACGTTCCATTTGTGCCTGCTGGGCAACCTTTCCTTTGAGGTTGTTTTTCATCAAGAGGTCGTCTAGCGCATATACTGCCTTGGTCTCTTTTCCATCGAATTGCAACACATACCCATATTTCACATATTGGTAAATCCCGTTAAGATAGTTCACGGCGTATGTTTCTTGCGCTGGCGTTGTCATCAAGTCACAACCAAAGGAGAGGAAGGGTTTATCATATCCCAATATACTTAGAACAGTTGGAACGATGTCTATCTGCTGTGCAATGGCTTCGCGCATGCCTGGCTTTATCTCTCCACTAGGGTCGTAAATCACGATTGGCGAACAAAATCCGCCGATGTCTGTCTGGTATTGTGCATGGTCGCTGATGTTGGTGTGGTCGCTTGTAAGCACAAAGATGGTGTTTTTGAACCACGGTTGCTTGCTTGCGCTCTCAAAAAGGCGGCCAATGGCCATGTCGGTATAGCGAATGCACTTGTGTATGGGCAAGCCTTCTTCGGGATAAACGGCCTTATATTTGTCGGGTATTACATATGGCGTGTGCGACGAAACGGTGAAAACTGCCGTCATGAAAGGCTGTTTCATCTCGGCCATCTTCGCACAATAATATTGCAAGAAAGGCTCATCCCAGATGCCCCAGTGGCCATCAAAGTCGGCATCACCACCGAAACGTGGGTCGGCGGCGTAGTCTTCGCGTCCGTAATATTCTTTAAATCCCGTTTTCTTTGCAAAGGCCAGAAAGCCCATGCTGCCCCTAATGGCCCCATGAAAGAATGCCGTGCTGTAGCCTTCTTGGTCTAATATGCCTGCCAGACCGGTGTAATTGTTGGCCGATTGGGGCGAAAGAACAAACGGTTCGATAAACATGGGGATGCCACAAAGCACGGAAGGCATACCGTCAATGCTCTTTCGGCCGTTGCAAAACGAATACTTATAGGTTGTGCTTTGGGCAATAAGCTTGTCTACATTTGGCGTATAACCCTTGTATTTTCCACCTTCGAGCTGTTTGTTCAGCGCACCGATATACTCCCGTCCAAAGCTCTCCACGATGAGAACCACCACGTTTTTCTTCTTAAAGGGATGCGAAGGTGTGGGCTTGTGTATGGGCGTAAACACGCGTTCAGCCGCTTCTTGCGTTGCAAAATATTGGGGAACAGCAAAAACACTCTTGCCAATGGTGCGTATAAGCGCAAAGGGTGTGTTGAGCACCAGTGCGCATTCGGTCGGCCTTTCCACATATTCGTTGGCGTTACTGATGGTTATTGGTCTGATGTCGCCGCTCAATCCGCCACGGCATGCACCAATAACAATGGGTGTAAAGGCCGCCAAAAGCAACAATTGAATGCCGCTATATGCAATTCGTTGCTTGGCCGAGGCATATTGAGAAGCCCTAACTTGGGGCGTTACATATAGTTTCCACAAGGCGAAAATAAGCAAAACGGCCAGCAAAAGCAAATACCAATGCTCTAAAAGTTCGCCCCAGAAAACATCGCCAAGGTTGTTCTCATTCTTAAACTCTGTGAAAACACTGGTTGTTGTGCGCCTTAGCGTGTAGGGAAAATAAACGGAGTCGGCCAGGTTTATTACCAATGTTATAGAATTGACCACCACAAACAGCCACTTGCATAGCTTATGATACAGCCGTGTTTCTTTCAGCCATAGCGGAAAGAGCATCATAACAACATAAAGGGCGTTGGTATAGAATATGGCAGAGCGGTCGAAGACAAAGCCTCCCCAAAACAAACGGCCTAGATGAGCAAGCGAAAGGTTGGACGAGAAATAGCTGAAGTTCTCTAATAAGAACGCTATTCGTGCCACGATATACAAGCCGAAGGCCCATAGCAAGTTAACAACCAACGCCACAAATGGTGCCAAGGGGCTTTGCATGATGCCAAATTGATGTCTTCTCATGTTGTGTTCTTATTGAAAAGGTGTGTCAGAGCGACTGCATGTCGTTCAACTTACGATAATACCCGTCTGTGGACAGCAATTCTTCGTGCGTTCCACGCTCAACAATACGGCCTTCGTGTATCACACATATCTCGTCGGCGTTCTTTATTGTCGACAAGCGGTGGGCTATTGCCACGGTGGTACGGGTCTTCATCAGTCGCTCCAGTGCGTCTTGCACCAGTCGTTCGCTTTCTGTGTCTAATGCACTCGTGGCCTCATCGAGTATCAGAATGGGGGGATTTTTAAGCACAGCGCGCGCAATGCTCACGCGTTGGCGTTGTCCGCCCGACAATCTGCCGCCCCTGTCACCGATGTTTGTGTCAAATCCATGTTCCGTTTCCATGATGAAGTCGTAGGCATTGGCTATGCGTGCAGCCTCTTCCACGTCGTGCATCGTTGCGTCTTCCACGCCGAAAGTGATGTTGTTGTAGAACGAATCGTTGAAAAGGATGGCCTCTTGGTTCACGTTTCCGATGAGCTGTCGCAGGTCGTGTACGCCCAAGTCCTTAACGTTGATGCCGTCAATAAGCACTTCGCCCTCCTGGACATCGTAATATCGAGGTATGAGATCTACCAAAGTAGACTTCCCCGAGCCGCTTTGTCCCACCAAAGCCACGCTCTGTCCCTTGCGTATGGTGAGGTTAATGTTGCGTAACACCCAATGTTCGCCATATCTGAACGACACGTTCTTGAACTCTATTTGGTGCTCGAAGCTGGCAATATGCGTGGGATTTTCTTTCTCCTTGATGTCTATTTCGGCCTGCAAAATCTTGTCTACGCGTTCCATTGAGGCCAATCCTTTGGGGATGTTGTAGCCTGCCCGCGAGAAATCTTTCAGCGGATTGATGATTGAATAGAGCATCACAAGGTAGTAGATGAAGGTAGGTCCCTGCATCACTTGGTTGTTAAGCACCAATATTCCGCCGAACCAAAGCACGATGACAATCATCACCGTACCCAAGAATTCGCTCATGGGATGGGCCAATTGTTGGCGAATGTTCACCTTCATGATGTCGTTTCGGTAAGCACTGTTCACCTTGTCGAAGCGCGCATTCATCTTCTCTTCGGCGCAAAAGGCCTTGATGATGCGCAGTCCGCCCAGCGTTTCTTCCACCTGGCTCATGGTGTCGCTCCATAACGACTGTGCCTTGATGGAGTTTTGTTTGAGTTTCCTGCCCACATAACCCATGAACCAACCGAAGATTGGCACAAAGACAAGGGTGAAAAGCGTTAGCTGCCACGACACCACGACGAGCGTAATGAAGTAGGCAATGATGAGGATTGGGTTCTTAAAAAGCATGTCGAGCGACGACATGATGGAGCCTTCAATCTCTTGAACGTCGCCACTCATGCGCGCGATGAGGTCGCCTTTGCGCTCTTCTGAAAAGAACCCCAGCGAAAGCGATGTGATCTTGCAATACATTTGGTTGCGGATGTCGCGAACAACGCCCGTGCGGATGGGTATGATTGCTGCCGACGACAAGAAGTAAGCAAGGGTTTTGAGCATGGTCATGAAGGCCAGTAGCATGCCAACAACGAGCAAGGTGGTTGTTGCTCCCCAATCGACAATCATCTGTTGAATGAGGTAATTGAGGTTGTTTATAACGACATCAACAAACTGGCTGATGCTCTCTGCACTGCCCCAAGGCATGAAATCCACGGGCTTTGTGGCATCACTGGTCTTAAAGAGGATGTTCAAGATGGGTATAAGCGTTGCGAAAGAGAAGATGTTCAATATCGCTGACAAGATGTTGAACACGACAGACAGTGCCAGATATTTCTTATATGGTGGCACAAAACGACGCAATACTTGTAAAAATTCCTTCATAAATGGGTGTTAAACGCACCATTAGAGGTGCAATGCAATTACATTTCAAAATGCAAAGGTAATGCAAATTACGCGCTTTCGCAACTTCTTTACGATTGTTTTTCGATAAGCTTGTCTGCAAAATGTCGCTATATCAGGCTTTTGCATTCTTCGCAAATGAAGCCAAAAATAAGTTATTTGCTTGTCTTTTTCAGCTTCTTCAGTTTGCGTTTGGCTTCAGGAAGTGTTGGCCAAAGCTCCAGAGCCTTTTCATAATTGCGGATGGCAGCTTGCGGCATGCCTTCTTTTTCCGACTCCTTACCCAGCAGCACGTATTCAATGGCAAGGCGTTTCAGCTGCTCTGCTCGTTGTGTTTCTAGGGTACGTGCTTCCTCCAGCAGTTGTTTCAGCAGGTTGATGATGTTCAATTTCTTGCGGATGAGTCGTTTGGCGGCAGGCTTCTCGATGTCGTAACGGCTATGTATGGCGAGGAAGAAGTTGTCGATGGCGGCTTGCATGTCGCCTTTGTCGAACGCGGCAATGGCATCTGCGTACTGCTTGTCGGCCTTACTTTCTTGAAGGGCCGTGTTGATGATATCCAGGTTGTTATAGTTGCGTGCGAAGTTGGTGACATCTGCACTAACGAAAATGTTTTCTCGCCGTATTGGCTCTTGCAAGCTGATGCCTTGCAGCGAAGTGCATCGCGATAAGGCCACATAGGTTTGTCCCCCTGCGAAGACACCTCCAGTAAAGTCGATTTTCACGTTGTTGAAGGTGAGGCCTTGGCTCTTGTGCACGGTGATGGCCCACGCCAAGCGTAGTGGAAACTGACGGTAGCTGCCAATTTCTTCTTCCTCAATCTTTTGTTCTTTCTCGTTAAACGTGTATCGCACGTTCGACCAAATCTCCCTTTCCACGTCGAAGTCGCGCCCGTCTTCGGTTCGCACGTATATAATGCCGTCCGCTTCATCGCCAAATCCGATGATTGTTCCTAACGTTCCGTTCACCCAGCGGCGTTCCTTGTCGTTCTTGATGAACAGCACTTGAGCACCGGTTTTCACTTCCAGCTCTATAGGCGTGGGCAAACTGCTCTCGGGAAACTCGCCCTCGATGTGCCCATAGAATATCGTTGGCTGGTCGGGTAGGGTGTTAAGCTGCTTCTCGTTGATATAGTCTACGGTGTCTCTTCGTCCAGAAAGCGTGATGGATAGGCGGCCTTCTTCTGTTGCAATGCTGGCGTTAACGCGTTCATTAAGCAATCGAAGGTCCGAGTCGGATACGTGCGAGGTGCGTATGTGGTCGAGTAGGGAGATGAATTGCTTGTCCCTCTGCCTGTATACCTTTTTGAGTTCCACGGATATGAGTTGCATCTCTCTGAACACATGTGCATCGAAGAAGAAGCAAGAAGGATAAAATGGACGCAGCATTTGGCGTTCGTCTTCCTTTATAACGGGTTCCAACTGATAGATGTCGCCCACCAGCAGCAGCTGTTTCCCACCGAATGGCTCGCGCATGTTGCAGTTGTAGATGCGCAGCACCTTGTCGATGAAGTCGATGATGTCGGCCCTCACCATTGAAATCTCGTCGATGATGATGAGTTCCACCTCGCGAAGCAACTTTGTTTTTTCGCCGTTATATTTCAGTGTCTTTCGTATGTTGCGTGCCGAAAAGCGTTTGTCGGTGGGTAAAAGTGGATGGAAGGGCAGTTTGAAGAAGCTGTGCAGGGTGCTTCCTCCTGCGTTGATTGCGGCGATGCCAGTAGGAGCCAGGATGATGTTCTTTTTCTTGATGGTGGCTGCGATGTGGCGCATAAACGTGGATTTACCCGTGCCCGCCTTTCCCGTTAGGAAGAGCGAGCGACGGGTATGCTGAATGATTTGGAGAGCCTTTTGCATCTCTTGGTTCTCCAAGTCTATTTTGTTGGGCGTATCGTTATTCACGTTGTATGGTCAAATCAGTTTTAGGAAGTGTCAATCAAAGCCTTGTTTTGAGGTGTTGTGTTTCACCGTATGTCTTTTCCTGTTGATATGAAACGTGTTTGTCACGGCCAATCGTGTAGAAAAACCGTTAATTGCTGGAGATAAATGGGGATAACCCACCACGCGTTGACAACTGGATGAAGTTCTATGGCATTGTTGCTTCTTTTGTGCGTCGTTACAATTCGTCAAGGTTAAGCGGCTGTTCAGTTGGCCTTGTCCGCTTCCTTTCGTTGTTTTGTTCAGTGGGGACGAGGTCGCGCGGCGTTATTTCTTTAATTGGATTGCCTTCGCCATCTAGTATGACGATGCCCTCGCCCCCGGCACTGTCGGTTTCAGTGGTGTCGTTTTTGGCTCGCGGATAGTAACTGTCGCACAAGTACATGTCGCGTGTTATGTCGGCATCGCGGGGTTTTCCGAATTTGGCGTGATAATTCTTGAAAGCTGGGTCGCGGAACACTGCTTGTAGAAAGTATCCGCAGATGGGCAATGCCGTGCGGCTGCCCTGTCCCAGTGCGCCAGTGCGGAAGTGTATGCTTCGATATTCGCCGCCAACCCATGCTCCAACCACGAGTTTGGGGCTAACACCCATGAACCATGCATCGGAATGGTTGTTGGATGTTCCTGTTTTGCCGCCGAAGTCGGTGTCGCGATAGTCGCTTACGTATCCCCAAAGGCTTTGTGATGTGCCACCTGGTTCGCGCATGCCGCCCATAAGCAGCTGTTGCACAAGGAAAGCACTTTTATAAGGCACGGCTTGTTCGGAAGCAGCCGGGCCAAGGAACACTTCTCGTCCGTCCTTGTCTTCTATTCGGGTGACAAGCACAGGCTCGTGGTGCATGCCATCGTTGGCAATGGTGCAATAGGCGTTGGTAAGTTCGAGCAGGTTTACGTCACTTGAGCCGAGTGCCAGCGAGGGTGCATCCTCCAAGGGACTCTTGATGCCCATCTTCTCGGCCGTTTCGATGATGCGCTTGATGCCCATTTCTTGGCCAAGGCGCACGGCCACCGAGTTGACACTCTTGGCGAAAGCTGCCTTCAGCGGCATGGAGTCGCCCGAGAAAGAGCCATTGGCGTTGGAAGGTGTCCATGTAACCACCTCTTGTTTCTTCTTGTCGTACACCTGCATCGAGATATATTCGTCGCGACGCTTGTCACAAGGCGTAAGTCCTTGGTTCATGGCTTCGGTATAGACGAAGAGCTTGAAAGTGGAACCGGGTTGGCGCATGGCTTTAACCTTGTCGTACTTCCACGAATCGAAGTTGATGTCGCCCACCCAGGCTTTAACAGCTCCTGTTTGTGGTTCCATCGCCACAAAAGCGCAGTGCATGAAGCGCACCATATAGCGTATGGAGTCCATCGTGGATATGTTCATTTCGATGGAACCCTTGGCATAATCGAAGAGTTTTACCTTGTGTGGCTTGTTGAGGTAATAGGTAATGGAGTCGGGTTGGTTGGGAAACTTCTCCAACAACCAATTGTACACGGGTTGTTTGCGTGCAATGCCCTCGATGAAGTCGGGTATGACGCGTCCGCGCTCGTCAATCCAAGGGTCGTTTTTGCCCCAGTGGTTCCTGAAGTTTTGCTGAACCTGCCGCATTTGCTTGGTTGCTGCGTCTTCGGCGTATTTTTGCATGCGCGTGTCGAGGGTGGTATAAATTTTCAAACCGCTGGTGTAAAGGTCGTAACCATTAGCTTCGCACCAGTCTTTGAGATAGTCGGCCACCGCTTCCCTGAAGTAATTGGCCTGACCGTCGTAGTTGGTTTCTACGCTGTATTTCAGCTTAATGGGGATTTGCGAGAGCGAATCGTACACGGCTTGGCTAAGATGTCCTCGCCTAACCATGTTTGCCAGCACGGTGTTTCGCCTTTTCAAGCTGTTCTCGGGGTGCGTTATGGGGTTATAGGTTGTGGTGGCCTTAAGCATTCCAACGAGCGTAGCCGATTGTTCGGCGGTTATTTCCTTGGGTGTGGTGTTGAAATAAGTCTTGCAAGCCGTCTTAATGCCGTAGGCCGACGAGCCGAAGTCCACCGTGTTGGCATACATTGAGAGGATGGTGTTCTTGTCGTAGCTCATCTCCAGCTTCGTGGCGATAATCCATTCTTTGGTTTTCATGATGAGCATACGTATGCCAGGTATTTTTCCGAGTAGGCCAGTGGAATACTCGGTGCGCACGCGAAAGAGGTTTTTGGCCAGCTGTTGGGTGATTGTAGATGCGCCGCGGCCATCGCCTTTGGTGATGGCATCCTTGGCAGCAGCGAACATGCCGATGGGGTCTACGCCCCAATGGCTGTAGAAACGTTCGTCTTCAGTGTCGATGAGCGTGTTCCAAAAGATGGGGTTAACGTCATCGTAGGCCACAGGCGTGCGGTTTTCGTTGAAATATTTGCCGATGAGCTTACCGTCAGCACTATATATCTCAGACGCTTGTGCAGAAATGGGGTTGTTAATGGTGGACCATCCGGGCGACTTCCCGAAAAGCCAAAGGAAATTCATGTCTACCATTCCCAGATAGACAAAGAAAGCCACAATGGTAGAAGCGATGACCACGCCGGTTTTGAAATACCACTTGCGGCCAACGTACAGACCTTTGTACCATTTCCAAAATGCCTTTAACTTCGTTGCGCACCATTGCGCGCCTTGAATGATTTTCTTTCGCATAATCACTTTGTTGGTTGGTTTAGAAGACAACGCCTTTGCCGTGCTGCTTGTTGTAGCGGGCTTGCAGGTTTTGTGTTCTTCTTGTTGTTTGGCATAACTCGCCTCGCCTCGCCTGCCCTTAAAAAGCCGGTGCAAGGTGCGGTTTGCCTTTTGCAAAATTACGTAATTAATCTGTTAACCCGACAAAAGTGTCGATATAATTTGTTATTTCTTCCATGTTGTCGGGGTGAAACCAGGTTATTTCTGGGTCTTTCTTAAACCAGGTGAGCTGTTTGCGCATGTAACGGCGCGTGTTGGATTGTATCTGCCTGACGGCTTCTTCCAGGGGGATTGTGCCATCGAAATGGGCGAAAAGCTCCTTATAACCCACGGTGTTGAGCGAGTTGAGGCCGCGAAGTGGATAGACGCGGCGCGCCTCTTGCTCCAAACCATTGGCCATCATCTGCAACACACGTTGGTTGATGCGCTCATAAAGTTCTTCGCGGGGGCGGTTAAGGCCAATCTTAATGATGTTGAAAGGCCGTTGTTTGCGTTCTTTTTTTCGGTAAGAGGTGTATGTGTTGCCTGTCATCAGGCATATTTCGACGGCATGGCACACCCTTCGTGGGTTTTGTTTGTCTACAATGGCATGGTGTTCGGGGTCTAATTGCTTGAGCAACTCTACGAGTGCTGGCAGTCCTTGCTGTTCGAGAACGACCTTAACCTGTTGGCGTGTGGCGTCGTCAATGGTGGGAATGTCGTCTATGCCGTGGCAAAGGGCATCGATATACATCATGCTTCCGCCCGTCATTAGCACCACGTCGCCCCTTTCGAAGAGCAGGTTTAGAAGGGCGAGTGCGTCTGTTTCGAAGCGCGAAGCACTGTAATAGTCGTCGAGTTTGAGGTTGCCAACAAAGTGATGTGTGGCTTGTTGTTGCTCTTCGGGCGTGGCAGCGGCGGTGCCAATGGGCAGTTGGGCAAACATTTGGCGCGAGTCGGCACTGATGATGTCTGCTCCATAGCGTTTGGCAAGCTGCAGGCAGAGGGCTGTTTTGCCAACACCTGTAGGCCCAAGCACAACGATGAGTGTTTTCATTTTACTCCTTATTATATATAGGGCGGTGGCGAGAGGGATGCTCGTTGCATTTTATCTCACCGTGATGTGGAAGCAACCTTGCTTCACTTCGTATTTAATGTAGCAGCGTTCGTTTCGGCGAAGGTCGTTAAGCACCTCGCTCATCACCCATTTCAAGGTGTCGTTTCTCACCTTTCTGCGTTCAGGACCATCGGGCGCTTGCACCGTTTTGTATCTGTTGTAGGCAATGTCGAATGTTGTTCCGAACCTGTGGCAGCTGTTCTCAGATGCGTTACCATTGTGGCCACGCAGCTTTTCCACGTCGGCTTCGCTTCGAAGCACACTCGTAACGATGAACTTATGCAGTGGTATGCCTTTGATTTGCAGGCTGTCGAAGAAGTTTCGGCCAATGTCATTGAGCAACACTGCAGCCCTTGGCACAAGATAAGGCACGCTGTTCTTGAGCTTGTCAACATGATAATAAGGACTACTGGCCATATACACCAGTTCCATCTTTCTGCTTTCCGCCTCCTTGCGGTCGGCAACGGGCTTTACACCATACTTATTAGCAACCTCCAGCTGTACGTCGTTAAGGTCGGGGAAAGCCTTGGAGAAGTTGGGAACACTCAATATTCGGTTTTTCACGGGTGTTCCATCGGCCTTGAAAAATTTCAGTTTGGCAATATTCCCGTCCACAGGTTGGGAGGCGGCACGTGCGTGTCTTTCGGCATCTTCATTGATGCCTTGCTCCTTTGCTTCGTTCTTTTCGCTTTTGTCGGCTGGCTTGGCAATGGAAGGGAACACTGCCCTGACCAAAGCCAGCAAAACAATCGTTGCGGCGAAAGCCTTTAAAAACTGGTTCTTTGTCAATCTCATTGAAAAACGTTTAATTGCGCCACAAAGATAGAAAAAAGTGTTGGGTTATGGAAAGGTTTTTGTAATTTTGCACTAATATTATATTTTAGGAATTACGACATTGGTAGAGAAGCATATTGTATTAGAAGACATCGACCCCGTAATGTTTTATGGGGTGAACAATGGTCATCTGCAAATGATAAAGTCGCTGTTCCCCAAATTGCGCATCGTTGCTCGCGACAATGTTGTGCGTGTGCTGGGCGATGAGGAAGAGATGGCTGCCTTTGAAGAGAAGGCCGAAGACATAAGGAAGCACATCCTTAAATACAACGCCATCGGAGAGGAAGACATCCTCGACATCATCAAAGGCAAGCGCACCAAGGCCGACGCCATCAAAGGTGTTATTGTGTATAACATCACAGGAAAGCCCATCAAGAGCAGAAGCGAAAACCAACAGCGGCTGGTGGATGCCTACGAACGGCACGACCTTGTGTTTGCTGTTGGCCCCGCTGGTACAGGGAAAACTTACTTGAGCATTGCATTGGCGGTGAAAGCCCTGAAGGAAAAGACGGCCAAGAAGATTATCCTAAGCAGGCCGGCCGTGGAAGCGGGAGAGAAACTGGGCTTTCTGCCCGGCGACATGAAAGATAAGATAGATCCTTACCTGCAACCGCTCTACGATGCACTCGAAGACATGATACCAGCCGTGAAGCTTCAAGACATGATGGAGAAGCATGTGATACAGATTGCGCCGCTGGCATTCATGAGAGGAAGGACGCTTAACGATGCCATTGTGATTTTAGACGAGGCGCAAAACACCACGATGGCCCAGATAAAGATGTTCTTGACGCGCATGGGTGCAAACACGAAGATGATCGTTACAGGCGACTTAACGCAAATTGACCTGCCCAGGGAACAGAAAAGCGGCCTCAAGGTGGCATTGGACATCTTGCAAGACGTGAAGGGCATCGCAACGGTGCGCTTCGAACAAAAGGACATCGTGCGCCATAAGCTGGTGACACGCATCGTAAACGCCTACGAGGCCTATTACGATGCGCAAAAGAACAAGGATAAAGAATAAGGATACATCATAATAAACATACACAGAGATGAAAGCATTGACACAAACGGATTTCCACTTTGCTGGACAAAAGAGTGTGTATCACGGTAAAGTTCGTGACGTTTACGACATCGACGACGACAAAATCGTGATGGTTGCAACCGACAGAATATCGGCTTTCGACGTTATCTTGCCCAAAGGCATACCCTTTAAGGGGCAAGTGCTCAACCAAATAGCGGCCAAGTTTCTTGACCTTACGGCAGACATCTGCCCCAACTGGAAGCTGGCAACGCCCGACCCTATGGTGACTGTGGGCCTAAAGTGCGAAGGCTTTCGCGTTGAGATGATTATTCGCTCCATTCTCACCGGCTCGGCTTGGCGCGCTTACAAGGAAGGATGCAGGGAACTCTGCGGGGTGAAGTTGCCCGAGGGTATGAAAGAGAACCAGCGTTTCCCCGAACCCATCGTTACACCCACGACAAAGGCCGATGAAGGCCACGACCTCAACATCTCGAAAGAGGAAATCATCGCCCAAGGCCTTGTTAGTGCCGAAGACTATGCCGTGATTGAAGACTATACAAGGAAACTCTTCGCACGCGGACAGGAAATAGCGGCCAAGCACGGCCTTATTCTCGTTGATACGAAGTACGAGTTTGGCAAGCGCGGCGGCAAGGTGTATCTCATCGATGAAATACATACGCCCGACTCCAGTCGTTATTTTTACGCTGAGGGCTACGAAGAGAAGCTTGCCAAGGGCGAACCGCAACGACAATTGTCTAAAGAGTTTTTGCGCCAATGGCTCATTGAACACAACTTCATGAACGAACCCGGACAGACAATGCCCGAGATAACCGATGAATACGCAGAAGAGGTGAGCAACCGCTACATCGAACTCTACGAGCACATCACAGGCGAGAGGTTTAATAAGGCTACCGATGAAGCCGACTTGGCCGCTCGCATCGAGAAGAACGTAACGGAATACTTGGCGAAAGGCTAACAAAACAACTTGCCTTCGTGGCACCACGGCACATTTGAATGTTAATGCGCATGGTGCCATGAGGGCTTAGTCTTGTTTTTTTTACCATGCTTTCGGCAAAGGAGTGTAAAGGGATGGGCTTGGATCTGTCTGTCAAAGATGATGCGCTGGCCTTGTTTGGCCAACACCTGCATCTGTTGCTCACGCTACAAGCGTCTGGTACTTGCGCTACAAGCGTCTGGTACTCATGCTACAAGCATCTGGTACTCGCGCTACAAGCATCTGGTACTCACACTACAAGCATCTGGTACTCACACTACAAGCATCTGGTACTCACGCTGTCAGCACAAGATAGCTCTATCGTTTAAGGATTGTTCATCCCCCAAGCAACATTCTTTTTCGATACAAGTTCCGTTGCAATTCAAGATAACCACTGGAAATATAGCTCCGTGCATGCTTTTCCAAATGTTAACAAGCACCCATTTAATGGCACACATCCTCCATGTATAAGCAAGAAGAGATAAACCCCTACGGTCAACAAGGCGACAAAGGCGAGCTGGTAGAGAAGATGTTCGACAACATTGCCCCCACTTACGACGTGCTTAACCATCGCCTTTCGTTAGACATTGACAAGCGGTGGCGGCGTAAGGCCATCAAGCAGCTTGTGCCTTTCAAGCCCAGAGAAATGCTCGACATCGCTACCGGCACGGGCGACTTCGCCATCTTGGCGGCACAAATGCTCCGCCCCGACCTGCTCATCGGAGCAGACATCTCTGAAGGCATGATGGAAATTGGGCGTAAGAAGGTGGAAACGGCTGGGCTGGGAAAGGTGGTGTCGTTCATGAAAGAAGACTGCATGAACCTCACTTTCCCAGAAAACAGCTTCGATGCCGTGACAGCAGCGTTCGGCATACGCAACTTCAAGGACCTGGACAAGTGCCTGCGCGAACTGCATCGCGTGCTCCGCAAGGGGGGACATCTGAGCATCGTGGAACTCTCCGCCCCCAAACGTTTCCCCATGTCGATGCTCTTCAAGGTGTATTCGCATACCATTCTCCCAATTTATGCGCGACTGGTGTCGAAGGATAAGGGGGCTTATCGCTATCTCATCAGCACCGTCGAAGCCTTTCCACAAGGCGAAACGATGGTCGGAATTCTCAAGAAAGCGGGTTTCGAAACGGTGAATTTCAAACGACTTACTTTCGGAATCTGCACCATGTACCTGGCAACAAAATAGCAGCCACACTCGTTAAGGCAGCCATCCAGGTATGGGGTTACATCAATAAAGGCAAGTTGAATACGAATATTCAGGAACATTATGGACAAATACGGACTTATAGGATATCCTCTGGGGCACAGCTTCTCGATAAGCTACTTCAATGAGAAATTCCACAACGAGGGTATTGACGCCGAATACGAGAATTATGAAATCGCAAGCATCGACAGTTTGGCCGAGATACTTGACACTACGCCCAACCTTCGTGGGCTGAATGTCACCATACCTTATAAGGAAGAGGTGATAAGATATCTCGATGAATTGTCGCCCGAGGCACGTTCAATTGGAGCAGTAAACGTAATTAGGGTGAGCCAAAAGGGAGCCAAACCCTACCTTAAGGGATTTAACAGCGACGTGATAGGCTTTACAAGGAGCATCGAATCAATGCTCGAACCCGCCCATCACAAGGCTTTGATACTGGGAACGGGCGGTGCTGCCAAGGCTATCGACTATGGACTGAAAAGCTTGGGCCTCGAAACGCGCTTCGTTAGCAGGTCGGCACGCAAGGGCAGCTTTATCACCTATGATGACGTTACGCCCGAAGTGATTGCCGAATACAACGTTATTGTGAATTGTACGCCGCTGGGCATGTATCCCCGAACCGAGGAATGTCCCAAACTTCCCTACGAGGCGATGGACAGCCACACGCTGCTCTACGACCTGATATACAATCCCGATGAAACCCTTTTCATGAAAAAGGGTAGGGAACGGGGCGCGATAACCAAGAATGGACTGGAGATGCTCCTCCTCCAAGCCTTTGCCAGCTGGGAGTTCTGGCACGGTAGGGAATAGGGGGTATGCTTGTCACAGCATGTTTGCGCTTGGGTTGAAGCCCATCAGGACGCAAAACCAACTTTCATTAAATACATATTTTCATCCAAATAAATTCAGACAGATGGATAACCGTTACATGATGCGTGGCGTTAGTGCCGCAAAAGAAGACGTGCACAAGGCCATTAAGAACATCGACAAAGGTGTTTTCCCGCAGGCTTTCTGCAAAATCATTCCTGACATCTTAGGTGGCGACGAGGCCTATTGCAACATCATGCATGCCGATGGGGCTGGCACGAAGTCGTCGTTGGCTTATGCCTACTGGAAAGAAACGGGCGACTTGAACGTGTGGCGCGGCATTGCACAGGATGCTGTTGTGATGAACACCGACGACTTGTTGTGCGTGGGAGCGGTTGATAACATTCTTGTATCTAGTACCATCGGCCGCAACAAGATGCTTGTTCCTGGCGAAGTGATTTCGGCCATCGTCAACGGTACCGACGATTTGTTGGCCGAAATGCGACAAATGGGTGTGGGCATTTATGCCACGGGCGGCGAAACGGCCGACGTTGGCGACCTTGTCCGCACCATCATTGTTGACTCTACCGTCACTTGCCGCATGAAAAGGAGTGACGTTATCGACAATGCCAACATACGTCCGGGTGATGTCATCGTGGGATTGTCTTCGTGTGGACAGGCTACATACGAGAAAACATACAACGGCGGCATGGGAAGTAACGGACTTACAAGTGCGCGCCATGACGTGTTTGCCAAGTATTTGGCCGAGAAATATCCCGAAACGTTCGACCATGCCGTGCCAAACGACTTGGTTTATAGTGGAACAAAGCGGCTTGCAGACACCATCGACGGACTTGGCGTTAATGCCGGACAACTGGTTTTGTCGCCCACCCGAACTTATGCACCTGTAATTAGGAAGGTGTTGGACGAGATGCGCAGCGATGTTCACGGCATGGTGCATTGTACGGGAGGTGCTCAAACTAAGGTTTTGCACTTCGTTAGCGACGATTGCCAAGTGATAAAAGACAATATGTTCCCAGTTCCGCCGCTCTTCAAACTTATCCAAGAAGAAAGCGGGACAGATTGGAAAGAGATGTACAAGGTGTTCAACATGGGACACCGCATGGAGATATATGTTCGTCCTGAACATGCCGAACGCATCATTGCCATCAGCAAGGAGTTTAACATTGATGCACAAGTGGTGGGACGCATTGAAGAAGGGAAACGCAGCTTAACCATACAGTCGGAGTACGGCGTTTTCAATTACGAATAACATTGCCCTATATATATTGAATGTAAGTTTCTTAGTTTGTGAGAGCAGGTGTGTTTGAGCGACCAATACAATTAGCTTAACCCACAATCGGCGTTCGTATTAAGTTAACAATCGTGGATTATAACTTACAAGTGCCATTACTCGCAACTGATAAACTTAACGATTAACGAGATTATGTCAGAACAAAACAGCATATTAACAAAACTGGACGGACTTGAAAGCCGTTACGAGGAGGTGTCGACGCTGATTACCGACCCCGCAGTGATTGCCGACCAAGAGCGTTATGTGAAGTTGACAAGGGAATATAAAGACCTTGGCGACATCATGAACGCACGCAAGAGATATGTGGCTTGCCTGAATTCCATTGCCGAAGCCAAAGACATCTTGGCCAACGAGACGGATGCCGAGATGAAAGAAATGGCTCGCGAAGAGCTTTCTACCAACGAAACGGAACGCCCGAAGCTGGAAGAGGAGATTAAATTGCTGCTCGTTCCCAAAGATCCTGAGGATGCAAAGAATGTTCAAATGGAGATTAGGGCCGGCACGGGTGGCGATGAAGCTGCCCTTTTCGCTGGCGACCTCTTCGGCATGTACAAACGTTTTTGCGACTCAAAGGGCTGGAACCTCTCTGTTACCGCCTCTAGCGAAGGAGCGGTTGGCGGCTTTAAGGAAATAGATTTCGCCGTGAGCGGCGACAATGTGTACGGAACATTGAAGTATGAGTCGGGTGTTCATCGCGTTCAGCGCGTTCCTGCCACCGAAACGCAAGGCCGCATGCACACATCGGCC
The DNA here is from genome assembly GCA_905373605.1 of uncultured Prevotella sp. GTDB lineage: Bacteria > Bacteroidota > Bacteroidia > Bacteroidales > Bacteroidaceae > Prevotella. The sequence goes on along the minus strand of CAJPTO010000005.1, from coordinate 13,833 downwards.
GCAACGGTGGCTGTGTTGCCCGAGGCCGACAAGTTCGAAGTGAACATCAACGAAGGCGATATCAAGTGGGATACGTTCAGAAGTTCGGGTGCTGGCGGACAAAACGTTAATAAAGTGGAGTCGGGTGTGCGCTTGCGCTATCCGTGGAAGAATCCCAACACTGGTGAAACCGAAGAAATTCTCATCGAATGTACCGAGACGCGCGACCAACCTAAGAACAAGGAACGCGCATTGTCTAGGCTTCGCACCTTTATATACGACCGCGAACACCAAAAATACGTGGACGACATTGCCAGTCGCCGAAAAAGCTTGGTGTCTACTGGCGACCGTTCGGCCAAAATCAGAACCTATAACTACCCCCAAGGCCGTGTGACAGACCATCGCATAGGTTACACCACCCACGACCTTCAGGGTTTTGTGGGCGGCGACATACAAGCAATGATAGATGCCTTGTCGGTTGCTGAGAACACCGAACGCATGAAAGAAGCAGAATTGTAAACCCGTTCAAAACCTTTTCCTTATGACAAGAGAAGAAATAATACAACAGATACGCACCAAGAGGTCCTTTCTCTGTGTGGGTTTAGACACAGACATCAAGAAAATACCCCAACACTTGTTGTTGGCTGAGGACCCTATCTTCGAGTTCAACAAGGCCATCATCGATGCCACCGCTCCTTATTGTGTGGCCTATAAGCCAAACCTGGCGTTCTACGAGTCGCTGGGCGTGAAGGGATTGTTGGCTTTCGAACGCACGGTGGCTTACCTTAACGAGAATTATCCCGAGCAGTTTGTCATTGCCGATGCCAAGCGCGGCGACATTGGTAACACCTCGCAAATGTATGCGCGCACATTCTTCGAAACTTATAACCTCGATGCCCTCACCGTTGCACCATACATGGGCGAAGACAGCGTTACGCCTTTCTTGGCCTACGAAGGTAAGTGGGTGATATTGTTGGCATTGACCAGCAATAAGGGCTCGCACGACTTCCAGCTGATTGAAGACGCTCAGGGTGTTCGCCTTTTCGAACATGTGCTTACCAAGTCGCAACAATGGGGCAATGCAGACAACATGATGTATGTCGTGGGCGCAACGCAGGGCGAAGCATTTAAGGACATCCGCAAGCATGCACCTAACCACTTCTTGCTCGTTCCCGGCATCGGTGCGCAAGGCGGAAGTCTGCACGATGTGTGCCAATATGGTATGAACAAAGATTGCGGTTTGCTGGTAAACAGCTCGCGCGGCATCATCTATGCCAGCAACGGCCCCGACTTTGCCGAAGTGGCAGCCCAGAAAGCACAAGAGGTTCAAGAAGAGATGGCACGCGAGTTGACCATCCTTTTGCCCTCATTCTAATGTCATTTCACAACGAAGAGTAGCTAATGAGTGAAATAAAAATCATCAACGACCCCGTTTTCGGATTTATCAAGATACCACGAGGACTCATCCTCGACGTTATTTGCCATCCCATGATGCAGCGCTTAACGCGCATTCGCCAATTGGGAATGGCCTCGGTGGTTTATCCTGGTGCACAGCACACGCGCTTCTTGCATTCCATTGGGGCTTTCCACTTGGTTAGCGAAGCGTTATTGTCGCTCCAACAAAAGGGTGTTTTCATCTTCGACAGCGAGGTGGAGGCTGTACAGATTGCCATTCTGCTGCACGACATTGGGCACGGACCATTCTCGCATGTGCTGGAAAACTCGCTTATTTCGGGCATCTCGCACGAAGACATCTCGCTGCAGATGATGGAAAAGATGAACCACGAAATGGGTGGAGCACTCTCCTTGGCCATCAAAATTTTCAAGAACGAGTACCCCAAAAGATTTCTTCATCAGCTCATCAGCAGTCAGCTCGACATGGACAGGCTCGACTATCTTCGCCGTGACAGTTTCTTTACTGGCGTAACCGAAGGCAACATCGGCTCGGCACGCATTATCAAGATGCTCGATGTGGAGAATGATGCGCTCGTGGTAGGCCAGAAAGGCATCTATTCCATCGAAAATTACCTTATCTCGCGTAGGTTGATGTATTGGCAAGTGTACCTGCACAAAACCGCTGTGGGCTGCGAAACCATTCTCGTTAACGTCCTTAAGCGTGCCAAACACCTCATGCGCAACGGCCATCAGCTGTTTGCTTCACCTGCGTTAACCTACTTTTTGGCCAACGATGTAGACCGCGACTTCTTTAATTCGCACGAAGAAGCCTTGCAAAACTATTGTGCGCTCGATGATAACGACATCTGGAGTAGCGTTAAGGTGTGGATGGACGATGCCGACCCAGTGTTGTCCATGCTGGCAAACGACCTTGTGAACCGAAAACTCTTTAAGGTAGAAGTGTTCGACGAGCCTATCCCCAGCGTTGTAATTGAAGAGCGTCTGGCTACCTTGTGCCAGCAAACAGGGCTTGCAAAAGAAGATGCAGCTTACCTGATGAGCGCAAACACCGTGAACAAAAATATGTATAACATGGAAGACGACCACATCACCATCAAATGCAAAGACGGCACCTGCAAAGACATCTCGCAGGCCTCAGAACTCTTCGATGTGACACGCCTTTCCATGAAAAACAGCAAATATTACCTATGTTATCAAAGAATTTGAATAATAATTGCTATATTTGCAGAATTATTCAACAGCACTGAAACCAATGGAATTTACAGCAAAGCAAATTGCACAAGTCGTCAATGGTGAAATTGTTGGAGATGAGAACGCTGTCGTTAGCTCCTTTGCTAAGATTGAAGAGGGGCGCGCAGGTGCTATTTCGTTTCTTTCAAACCCGAAATATACACATTATATATATCAGACAGAGGCAAGCGTGGTGCTTGTGAACAAAGACACCAAGCTAGAGAAGCCTGTCAAGGCCACACTTATCAAGGTTGACAATGCCTACGAGTGTGTGGCCAAGCTATTGCAGATGTACGAAGCGGCCAAGCCAAAGAAAACGGGAATAGACCCCTTGGCTTTCGTTTCGCCAGATGCCACTGTTGGCGAAAACTGCTATGTCGGCGCATTCGCTTACGTTGGTAGCGGCGTTGTCATTGGCAGCGGAACGCAAGTTTACCCTCATGCCACAATTTGTGATAACGTTCACTTGGGTGTCGATTGCATCGTTTATCCACAAGTTTGCGTTTACCATGATGTTGTGGTGGGCAACAGGGTCATACTGCATTCGGGATGTGTAATCGGTGCAGACGGATTTGGCTTTGCTCCATCGGCCAACGGATACGACAAAATACCGCAAATTGGTACGGTGACAATCGAAGACGATGTGGAAATTGGCGCCAACACATGCGTAGACCGATCTACAATGGGCAGCACTTATGTGCGAAAAGGCGTGAAACTAGACAACCTGGTGCAGATTGCACACAACACCGACATTGGCGAAAACACCGTGATGTCGGCGCAAGTGGGCGTGGCAGGCTCCACAAAGGTGGGGCAGTGGTGCATGTTCGGCGGACAAGTAGGTGTGTCTGGACACATCAACATCGGCAACAAGGTGTTCCTGGGAGCGCAATCGGGCGTACCTGGAAGCATCAAAGACGGGCAACAACTTATCGGAACGCCGCCAATGGAGCTGAAGCCTTACTTCAAGTCGCACGCCATATTCAAGCGTTTGCCCGACATGTACAAGCAGCTCAACGCGCTACAAAAGGAGATTGACGAATTAAAAAAGCAAATAAAACCATAACGCAATGTTAAAACAGACAACATTGAAAGGCAGCTTTTCCTTGTATGGCAAAGGCTTGCACACTGGATTGAGCCTCACGGTAACCTTCAATCCCGCACCCGAAAACACAGGCTACAAGATACAACGAATTGACTTGGAAGGCCAACCCATCATCGATGCGCTGGCCGAAAGGGTGGTGGACACGCAGAGAGGAACGGTTCTTGCCAATGGCGATGTGCGTGTTTCGACCGTTGAACATGGCCTTGCAGCCCTTTACGCTATGGGTATCGACAACTGCCTCATTCAGGTTAACGGCCCCGAGTTCCCCATTCTTGATGGTTCGGCCATCATGTATGTGGAGCAAATTAAGCGTGTGGGCATCGAAGAGCAGAGTGTGCCCAAGGATTATTACATCATCCGCCACAAAATTGAGGTGAAAGACGAAGCCACTGGCTCGTGCATCACCATTCTTCCCGACGACCAGTTTAGCGTAACGGCCATGTGTTCTTTCGATTCGAAGTTCATCAACAGCCAATTCGCCACACTCGACTCGCTGGACAATTTCGAAACCGAGATTGCTCCTGCACGCACTTTCGTGTTTGTACGCGACATCGAACCGCTGCTCAAAGCCAACCTCATCAAAGGGGGCGACATGGACAACGCCATCGTTATCTATGAGCGAATCATTGACCAACAACAGCTGGACCAACTGGCCGACTTGCTCAAAGTTCCCCGCATGGACGCCACCAAACAGGGTTACATTCAGCATAAGCCATTGGTTTGGGAGAACGAATGCACGCGCCATAAGCTGCTTGATGTCATTGGCGACATGGCTTTGCTGGGAAAACCCATCAAGGGGCGCATCATCGCCACGCGTCCAGGCCACACCATCAACAACATGTTTGCGCGCCATCTGCGCAAAGACATACGCAAACACGAGGTGCAAGCTCCCATCTACGACCCCAACGAAGAGCCTATCATGGACAACAAACGCATTCGTGAATTGCTTCCGCACCGCTATCCCATGCAGCTTGTAGACAAAATCATATCTCTTGGGCCCACCAGCATCGTGGGAATAAAGAATGTTACCAGCAACGAGCCTTTCTTTGTTGGCCACTTTCCCCAAGAACCCGTTATGCCAGGCGTACTGCAAGTGGAAGCAATGGCACAATGTGGCGGTCTACTGGTGCTTAATCAGCTGGAAGAACCCGAGCGATGGTCCACCTATTTCATGAAAATCGATGAGGTGAAGTTCCGCCAAAAGGTTGTTCCCGGTGACACTTTGCTCTTCCGTGTCGAGTTGCTGCACCCCGTAAGGCATGGTGTTAGCTCGATGAAGGGATATATGTTCGTGGGCGACCAGGTGGTTTCTGAAGCCACATTCACCGCACAAATCGTAAGGAACAAGTAAAAACAGACGCATTGAACTATGAACCAAATAAGCCCTTTGGCCTTTGTACATCCCGAAGCGAAGCTGGGAAACGACAATATCATTGGCCCTTTCTGTTACATTGACCGCAACACGGTTATTGGCGATGGCAACAACCTGCAAAACAGTGTCACTATTAATTATGGCGCACGCATTGGCAACGGAAATGAATTTCTTGCTGGAGCAAGCATTTCCACTAAGCCGCAAGACTTAAAGTTTGTGGGCGAAGACACTACATGTGAAATTGGCGACAACAACAGCATTCGTGAGAATGTAACCATTTCTCGTGGAACGGCCTCAAAGGGCGTAACGATTGTGGGCAGCAACAATCTGCTGATGGAGAACATGCATATTGCCCACGATTGCATCATTGGTTCAAACATTATCATAGGCAATTCAACGAAGTTTGCGGGCGAGGTTGTTGTAGACGACTTTGCCATTGTAAGTGCAGCTGTGCTCTGTCATCAGTTTTGTCACATCGGCGGTTATGTCATGGTGCAAGGTGGTAGCCGTTTCAGCCAAGACATCCCACCTTACGTCATTGTGGGCAAGGATCCCGTGCGTTATGCCGGTGTAAATCTTGTGGGATTGCGCAGGCGTGGCTTTTCAAACGAGCTCATAGACCTCATCCACAATGCCTATCGCCTGCTTTATTCCAAGGGCATCATGGCCGAAGGCATTCAAGAGATAAGGAATAACCTGCAAGTAACAAAGGAAATACAGTACATCATCGACTTTGTTGAAAGTTCTAATCGCGGCATTGTGCGTTAATGCCGCCTAAACGAAACCTATTTCGAGCACTCGCAAGCATCTTGGCTTACGAGTGCTTGTTTATTTTCAGAATATGGTGTTGCTATCCGCTTCTACACTTACAACCACAGAGCCGTTATTGGCGAACACCTCTTAGACTGCTTAGTTTCCCAAAATGTGTTTCATCTAAACCCAAACAGGCGTAGATGAAACTTAGACACGAAGAAACACCCTATGTCAGTTCGGGATAAGATGCAGCAGTTACTTATCGTAATAATTGGTTTTAACCCGAAACAAATACTTGTAAGGCATGGACATTCTATGCCGTTGTTGGGCTATTATCAGTCTTTCATCAGTGCGTGTCATGCAGAAACACAGGCAAGAAGCGCATGCTTCCGCCTTAAGTCCCGTTCTTCTTTATTGTATGCCACGTGTTATACAGGTGTCCGGCATATGCTGTACACGTGTCTGGCATATGCCGTACACGTGTCTGACATATGCCGTACACGTGTCTGACATATGCCAGACACCTATGATGTAAAGCATATACAACCGGAACAAATGCAACTTAAATTGGTGATAGTGATGTCTAGATGAATGGAGGGTGTGAAATACAAACTAACAACGTATCTAGCGTTGCGCCAATTCGATATAATATGCAATGCCTTTCGAACAGGCCTCAATGAAAAAGATGGCCGTTGAGCAATTAAAAAGATTGCTACTACCCCAACTACCGGTTGGCATAACAACGGGTTCTTATCCCCAACTGGCATAAGACCCTAGAAAAAGAACATTCTTTATGTCTCACTCGGTAGAGAAATCGGCCACCATCTTTCGGTACATGGCATACATACGTGTACGCGAGATGAAGCCTTGCAGCTCGTTGTTGGCATCTACAACGGGCAGATAGGTGGCATCGGTCTTGTCAAACTTGTTCATCACCTCTTCCATTGGGTCGTTTCGTCGCAACACAGCAGGTGGTGGAACCATTATTTGTGCCACGCTGAACTTCTGATAAAGCTCCGTTCGGAACATGATATGCCGTATCTTGGTAACGTCTATCTCGCCAATAAGCCTGCCCGCATGGTCTAACACGGGTATAAAGCTGGTATGACTGCGGCTGATGGCATACACTAGCTTGCCCAAAGGCATTTCTGGGCTAACTGGTGTGTAGTTCTTGTCGATGATACTTTCCATGCTCATCAGCGTAAGTATCGACTTATCCGTGTGATGGGTGATGAGTTTTCCCTCACGTGCAAGGCGCATGCCATAGATGCTATGTGGTTCAAAGATGTTGATGGTGAGGTACGAACTGATGCAAACAATCATCAATGGCAGCAACAGCTGGTAGCCGCCGGTTATCTCGGCAATGAGGAAAATGCCTGTTAGCGGCGCATGCATCACGCCAGTCATCACGCCTGCCATACCCAACAGCGTGAAATTCTTCTCGGGAATGTACACACCGATGCCGTACATGTTCCATAGTCGGGCGAAGAAAAAGCCGCCAAAACCACCAATGAACAACGAAGGGGCGAACGTACCGCCGCATCCGCCGCTGCCGTTGGTGGCCGATGTGGCGAAAACCTTCGTGAAAAGCACCAACCCAACGTACACCACCAGCAGGTTGTTGTGTCCGTAGAACAGCGAGTTGTTGAGTATCTCGCTCCAGTCGGCCTCGGTGTTGCCGTTGAGCAAGGTGTTTACCGAACTCAATCCTTCGCCATAGAGCGAGGGGAAGAGGAAAATGAGCGTGCTAAGCATTATGCCGCCCACTATCAATCGCAGGTAAGGGCTGTTCTTCATCTTGCCGAACATGTTCTCGCAAGCAGTCATTGTGCGCATGAAGTAAAGGCTAATCAGCCCGCAAAAGATGCCGAACAGCACGCTGGCAGGAACGCGTTCGATAACCCAAGCCCCGTCAATATGGAATGTGAACATCGACTCGGTGCCCACAAAAATGTAAGTAAAGCACGTGGCAGTTACACATGCGATGAGTATGGGCAGCAGCGAGGCCATGGTAAGGTCTACCATGAGCACCTCCAATGTGAACACCAAGCCTGCTATGGGAGCTTTGTAGATGCCTGCAATGGCGGCCGAGGCACCGCAACCAACGAGCAATATCATGGTGCGGTTATCCAGTTTGAACAACTGTCCGAGGTTAGAACCGATGGCCGAACCCGTAAGTACGATGGGTGCTTCTGCCCCAACCGACCCACCGAAGCCGATGGTAATGGCCGAGGCGATGACCGACGACCAACAATTGTGCCCTTTCAGGCGGGCCTGTTTGGTGGAAATGGCGTAGAGCACACGCGTGATACCATGCGAGATGTTGTCTTTCACCACATGCCTGATGAAGAGCGAAGTGAGGTAAATGCCCACAACGGGGAACACCAGGTAAAGCCAGTTGATGGACGAAATGGTGAAACCCTCGGTGAGCAGCATTTGTATCTGCTTGATAATCCAGTGTAGCGAGTAGGCAGCAATGGCGGCAAAGAACCCCACGAAGAACGAGAGGATGAGTGTGAACTGCCTTGTGGAAAGGTGTCCGTTGCGCCAATTGGTAAACCTTCCAATCAGCGATTTGTCTTCAATCTCTATTGTCGTATCCATTTCTAAGGCTTGTCTGAGAGGGTTATCGGTTAGCGTGGGTTATTTGCGTATGACGGTTACTTCACCGTCTTTGTTCAGTTTGATGATGCTGCTGGGCGTATGCGGTTTATGTTCCTGTCGTCTGGACCAGCACACATAGTCAACGGCGTTGAGCAATTCTTCGCTGATGTCCTTATAGTTTGATGCGGCAGGCTCTCCGCTGATGTTGGCACTGGTGCTTACCAAGGCCTTTTGGAAGCGATAACACAGCTCTTTAGAGAAAGGTTCAGCTGTAACGCGCAGTGCCACAGAGCCATCTTCGGCAACGAGATTGGGTGCAAGGTTAACGGCATCATCGAGGATTAGCGTTGTTGGCTTGGTTGCAAGTTCCACCAAGTCCCATGCCACGTTGGGTACATTACGCACATAACGCTGCATGCGTTCGGCCGAATCAACGAGGCATATCATGGCTTTCGAGTCGTCGCGTTGTTTTATTTTGTACACTTTGGCCACCGCTTCGGCGTTGGTTGCGTCGCATCCGATACCCCAGATGGTGTCGGTGGGGTAGAGTATCACGCCGCCTTTTCTCAACACTTCCACAGCTTTCCTGATGTCTTCTTCTCTTGTCATAATGATGTTTTTCTTCTGTTCAACTTGCAAATATATAACAAAAATGCGTTTGTCCCAAGCAAATCGCGCTTAATTTTGACAAAAGCGCGGTGCGTTGGCGTTATTTTCTGATGGCGCGATATGCATCAGCGTTGCGCGTTCCGTTAAGGAAGTCGCGGCTTGTCATGCGTTTTTTGCCGGCCAGTTGTATTTCTTGAAGTTCAATGAGATTGTCGGCAGTGTTCACAAACAGCCTGTTGCCTTCTACAACGAATGTTCCTGGTTGTGCATTTGCGAGCGTTTGGGTTTTGGCGGTGCTGAAAATCTTCAGCACTTGTGGCTTATCCTCTCCCTCGGCAGCCGTCTTTTGTATCTCGGTCCATGCACCGGGGTAAGGACTAAGGCCGCGAACAAAATCGTAAATGCGCTTTGCAGGTTGGTTCCAATCAATTTGGCAGGTTTCCTTAAATATCTTCGGTGCATGCTTCAAGGGTTGATCGTGGGGTTGTTCTGTTGTTTCCAGTTTTCCCTCGCTTTGCAAAATGCGGTCCACAGTTTCGATACAAAGCTCTGCACCAAGGTTCATCAGGTGATTGTATACCCATTCCACGTTGGCCGTGTCGGGTATATCAAGGCGTTTATGGTCGATAATCCTGCCCGTATCGATGTCTCCATCAAGGAAGAAAGTTGTGACGCCCGTTTCTGTTTCGCCGTTAATCACAGCCCAGTTGATGGGAGCCGCTCCGCGATATTGCGGTAAAAGGGCGGCATGCACGTTGAAAGTGCCGAAAAGGGGCATGTTCCACACCTGCTTTGGTAGCATGCGGAAAGCCACAACCACCTGCAAATGGGCATCGAAGGCGCGTAGCTGGTGCAGAAACTCCTCGTCTTTCATGCGCTCGGGCTGCAACACGGGGATGTCGTTAGCAAGTGCAAACTGCTTTATAGGCGGTGCTTGCAGCGTTGAACCATGCCTGCCCACGGGCTTGTCTGGCTGTGTCACCACTGCCACCACGTTGTAACCGCCTTCCACAAGCATGCGAAGCGATGGCACGGCAAACTCGGGTGTACCCATGAAAACTATCCTTAAATCTTCTTTTCTCATTCCTTTTGTATTGTGTTCTGGTTGGCGTGCGGGCCAGCGAGCCATCTTGGGCATTGCCTTTTTCAAGGTGCTTTGTACCTGCATGTTGGTTTTGTCCGCGCCACTCCTTATTATATACGCGCGCGAGGGACTCTCAGAGTCGCGCCACTTGCTTAACGCCCTTGACGGTTCGAAGCTTCTTCATCAGTGCCTCCAGCTTGGTTACGTCTTCCAGTTGTACGATGATAGTGCCGTCGAAGAGCCCATCGTGCGAGTCGATGTTGATGGAACGCATCACGATTTTCTCTTCCTTCGAGATGATACTTGTGATGTTGTTCACGATGCCCAGGTCGTCGTTGCCCACCACTTTCAAGGTGATGCTATATTGTCCTGCGCTCTTTCCGCTCCATCGTGCTTTCACAATGCGGTATCCGAAGCGTTTTCGCAGTTCTGGGGCGTTGGGACAATTGGCGCGATGTATCTTAATTCCGCCGCTCACCGTAACGAAACCAAACACGGGGTCGCCATAAATGGGTTGGCAACACTTGGCCAGCGAATAGTCAACGCCCTTCAAATTGCGGTCGATAACTAGCACATCATCGTTTCGTGCAAGCTCTTCATCGGGGTTGTCGTAGCTATATTCGGTGGCACTCCTCGTAACCTGTGGTGCATTTAGGTTCTGGTCGTAATCGCGCACCTCGCTATATTTCTCGATAACCTCGTTAACATCCAGCTTCTCATCGGCAATCTGTTTATAAAAGTCTGTGGCAACCTTAAATCCCATGCGCTTGATGAGGTGCATCATGGTGCTTTCTTCAAACTCAATCTTCCTGTTCTTGAGTCTTCTTTCCAGCAGTTCTTTGGCATAAATCGTGTCTTTGGCCTCTGTGTCTTTGAGTGCCAGTTTTATTTTCGCCTTAGCTCGAGGAGTCTTTACGATGTTTATCCATTCCTTTTTGGGCGTTTGGTTACTCTGTGTAATCACTTCCACCTCGTCGCCCGACTTCAATTCGGCCCTAAACGAGACGTTCTTTCCGTTTATCTTTCCGCCAACGCACTTGTTTCCCAGCCCCGAGTGGATGCGATAGGCAAAGTCTAGGATGTTGGCTCCCTTTGGAAACTTGAGCAATTCGCCCTTGGGGGTGAACACAAACACCTCGTCTTCGTACAGTCCCATCTTGAATTGGTCCATGAGCTGCAAGTCGTCGTTGCTTTCCAGTGCCGCCCTGATGTTCGAAAGCCATTCGTCTATGCCGCTTTCTCCTTTTATTCCCTTGTAACGCCAGTGTGCTGCCAATCCTTTTTCGGCTATTTCGTCCATGCGTTCGGTGCGAATTTGCACCTCCACCCATTTGTTTTCGGGTCCAAGCACGGTGATGTGCAGACTTTCATAGCCGTTACTTTTGGGCACGCTAAGCCAGTCGCGCAGGCGTTTTGGGTTAGGCATGTACATGTCTGTAACGATAGAGTAGGCCTGCCAGCATTGCATCTTCTCCTTATCTGTGGGCGAATCGATGATGATGCGTATGGCAAAGAGGTCGTAGATGCCTTCGAAGTTGCACTTTTGCTTCTTCATCTTCTGCCAGATGGAGTGTATGCTCTTTGTTCTTCCTTTCATGTGGAAGTGCAATCCCGCCTCTTCCAGCCGTTGTTGTATGGGGGTTATGAAGCGTTCGATGTAGCTGTCGCGCGACTTTTTCGTGGCGTTCAGCTTATCCTTAATCATGTAATAAGCGTCGTGCTCCAGATATTTCAGGCTGAGGTCTTCCAGTTCGCTCTTCAGTTTGTACAGTCCCAGCTTGTGTGCAAGCGGCGCATAGAGGTAGCTTGCCTCTTGTGCCGCTTCCAGTCGTGCCTCTTCGTTGTCGGTGTCGCGCACTTGTCTCATCAAGTTCACGCGGTCGGCAATCATGATGAGTATCACGCGCATGTCTTCTGCAAAAGAGATGAGCAGGTTTCTGAAGTTTTCGCTCTCCACCACAGGCGTTCTTTTGTATAGTTCCTGCACCTTCACCAGTCCGTTGATGATGTGTGCCACGCTCTTGCCGAAGTCTTTTTCCACCTGTGTCGTGTCGTTAAGCCCAGCCACAACGCCCGTATATAGCACAATGGCAACGATGGCATCGCGTTTCAAGCCAATTTCATCAAAGGCTATTTCTGCTGTCTGTAGCGCGTAGACAATGGGATTAAGGCCGAAAATGTTGCGTTGCAGCGTTCCCGAGGCCACGTATTCGTCGATGCGTCGGCGCAGTTTGTTGGCGTCGTCTGGTTGAAAGCCGTTGGCATCATTGTCCAACAGCTTAGACAAAAGGCCGTTGGCTGCATCTTGTTCTTCAGTAGTGAAAACGAATTTTTCTTCCATGCGCTGTCTGTTTTACTTAGTCATCCTCATAGGCTGTGTCAGAAAGAGGGGGGTGTTGGGCTTAGGGCGACATGTGTTGTGGCATGTCCCAATCATCATGTTGGTGGTGTTAGCCTGAACGATGGCAAAGGGCATCCGTCTTCTCACCCCATCTTCGCCTATTTTAATATATAAAGGAGTGAAATTGCTACTCCATTCATTGCAAAGTTACAAAAAATAGCCCAATAATTTCTTGTTTAGCAGAAAAGTTGTTACATTTGTTGTACACTTTGCTTATATGATTATAAAACCTAAATATTTATGTTAACAAAACAAGACCTGCAACAAATTGAGAGCCTCGGCATCAGCGAGGCGATGGTGGAACACCAAATGGAACAGCACCGCAAGGGTTTTCCTTACCTGAAGCTGCAAGCCGCCGCTTCGATAGGCAATGGAATTATGGCACCCAGCGATGAAGAACGTGATGCCTTTTTGGGTGAATGGGAAGGCTACCAAGCCCAAGGCCGCAAGGTTGTGAAGTTCGTTCCTGCTTCGGGGGCTGCAAGCAGGATGTTCAAAGACCTCTTTGCCTTTCTCGATGCTCCTTACGATGTGCCGACAACCGACTTTGAAAAAGAGTTTTTCGACAACACGCAGCACTTCGCTTTCAGGAAAGAGCTGTGCAAAGCCTGCAAGGCCGACACGCAAACCAGCGTTTGCGACCTGAAAGAGGCTGGCCGTTATAAGGAGATTGTGGCACACCTGCTGGGCGAAAATGGTCTTAACTATGGCAATTTGCCCAAGGGACTGCTGCTTTTCCACAACTATGACGATGAACCGCGCACGCCGATGGAAGAACATCTCGTTGAAGCGGCACTCTATGCTGCATCCAATGGCGAGGCACATGTGCACTTCACCGTGTCGCACGACCACCTGCAACTGTTCAAAGACAAGGTGGCCGAGAAGGCTGCTAAGTACGAAAAGGCATACAACACCCGACTGAACATATCTTTCTCCGAGCAAAAGCCATCAACCGATACGCTTGCCGTGAACCCCGACAACACGCCTTTCAGAAACGAAGACGGCTCTTTGCTCTTCCGCCCGGGCGGACATGGCGCGCTCATTCAGAATCTCAACGATGTGGATGGCGATGTGGTGTTCATCAAGAACATCGACAACGTGGTGCCCGACAGGCTTAAAGGCGACACCGTTACCTATAAGAAACTTCTTGGTGGCATACTTGTGCATCTGCAAAAACGGGCTTTCGACTACCTCGAACGGCTGGACAAGGGGGATTGTTCGCGTGCTGAACTCGACGAAATGGCACGTTTCCTAGAAAACGACCTGTGCTGCAAGCGCGAGGG